>NZ_APJX01000004.1:300000-445692 GCF_000350545.1 Desulfotignum phosphitoxidans DSM 13687 | reverse complement strand
TCAGACACTATATAATCAGAAGGATACCTTTTGAACATGGCTTGAGCGAAACCTTGATTGCTCTTTATTGTCTCTATGATTTTTTTTTCAAAATCTTCAGGGATAACATTGTAAAAATTCTCCATCCCTAATTGGACTTTCTCCATCCCTGATTGAACGTCATCTTTAAAAGTTCTCCAATGATAAAAATAGTATGCAAGCAATGACGCTATCCAAATGAAAGCGGAAATTAGGACGGAAAACCAGTTGTATAGACGTGGGGTCTCTGGATCCACGAAATAGAGAAGGTCTACTTTTTTGGCCCCATTGTTCCTAACAATGAAGTCGTTAATATCAGAAATTTTTTGTTGATCATTTTTTTTTTTAATCAAAGAGTATGGGAAATATTTGTTCATCGGAAATAGTGCCATTTTTTAAAATTTGGTTAATGCTTCGCAATATTTTTCGAGACTCAACGGCGGTGCTAATATTTCCATCTTCGGCATTAAATAATTTATCTATATTCTTTGCAGTTAATAGCAATTCGCTCTGTGCTATCTTTAATTTGGGATCATTTTGCGTGATCGTGTTTTTGTCAATGTTATATTCAATTTCAATATAATCGCGAACGGCACTATTAATGTCTTTTGAACAAAAAAAAGTTCCGCCAACCTTCGATATTAGGAAATAATGTGCTGTGAAGCCCAGGCCAATTGACAACATTGCAGAAAAAATAATGAACGCAATATCGTTGAGGTTATGCTTTAGATTCATTTGTTAACCCCCGTTGATTAGTTTTAAGCCCGATGTGTATGACTTATGGAAAATTACCATTAGGACTTAAGCATTGCTTAACATTTTGTAACCAAATAACAGTATGATAGAACCCAATAATATGTATTTAGTTCTCCATTGAAGAAAATTTTTCATTTCTTCTCGTCAGGCGGTATCAGGTTTTTAGCTATTTGGCAACCTTCATTTTCCATTCCAACTTATTTATATATGACCATCTGACATTCTGATTTTCTTGTGTTGAACTTATGAATCAATCTCTATAAGATACGTGAGGTTTACTACATTACTACAGATACTGGGCAAACCGCAGATGTCTGAGTTGTATTTATCGACAATTTTCAAAAGCTTTGGGGAATCAAAAACCCCACATTGTGTCTATTATTGGTGACCCGATCTGTTTTGAAAAATATAAGGACTGATTGATCTATTATTGGGTGGGGACTGAGTTGCACATGATTATCCAATACCAGAAATTTTCCATGTCCTTTTTATATAAGGATACCGACAGTATTCAAAAATTACCAGCAGGGTAAATTCTCACTCGAATAAGGGTTTAGAACATATGCCGGGAATCAGGACCGCCTTCCGGAAAAGACACAATCGGTGTGCATATTCCGAAAAAATTTCGAGATTGGTTGGAGGTGGCTCAGTTACAGGTTCGCGGGTGAATATGTCAGGCATGTAAGATTGTTTGTTTCCAGCTTATCCCTTTACCTGTGCGGGATACCGGCATGTATCATTTGAGGAGTGTCAGAAATGCAAGATTTTGCATTTCCGGTACGTTTGATTTGGAATAGTACTGAAAGGGCTGCCAATCGGGGATATGCGATCAGCCAGGCTTTGTGATTTTACCGATAATCTCCCCTTTCAAGGATCCTTGGCATGATTTTTCTGAGGCTGAATAAAATTATGATACCAATAAAATCAGAATCTTGATAATATTCTTTATGTTCGGATAATGCATATGGATAACTGACAGGACAGTGGGTGAAATGATGCCGGAAATTACAAGATTTTATGGAATTATTATCAAGCTTTTCTTTGGAGACCATCCACCACCACACTTCCATGCTGTGTATGGAGAACATCTGGCGCTTTTCAATATCAATACTTTGGAAATGATTGAAGGAGACCTCCCTCCAAGGGCAAGGAAGCTGGTTGTGGAATGGGCTGAAAAATACCAGGCTGAATTACAAACCATTTGGAAAACACAGGAATTTAAAAAACTGCCCCCTCTGGAGTAACGCAAAAGATGCAGATACCAAAAATATTAAATGTTGCCGCGTCAGATCATAAACTGCTCACCATCATTTTCACAAATGGCGAAAAAAAAATATATGATGTCAGTAGACTATGGGATAATGAAATGTTTGCGCCATTGAAAAACCCTTCTTTTTTTAAAAATGTCAAAATTGAAAAAGGGGGCTACGCTGTTTATTGGAATGATAATATTGATATAAGTGAATATGAACTTTGGAAAAACGGAGAGAACTCCCAGTAGCTCACACTCAACATAAATTATCCTACTCAAAACCTCCGGGGTGCGTGATTCTTTCAGGATACTAATGCTATCGGTAACAACCTATTCAGAGAAAGGCCGTTTGCATCGCAGGTTATTGCCCCACCTTATTGGTCCCCCTCTTGTCCTTCCGATGATTATCGGCTATATATTTGTCTTATACGAATTTATGTGTTGTGAGGTGATATCATTTGTCGCAGGCTTTTCGATTTTTTTCTGACACTATGTGCTCTTGTCTTTCTGCTGGGGCTTTCCTCCAGTTGTGCTCGGCATGAGATGCGAATGATGGAGACCACCGCTTATTGCGGCTGTAAAAAGTGTTGTGAATGGCATCGAGGCAGTTGGGCCTTATTGAAACTCAATTTTTGGGATCGCTATATTACCAAGGGCAAGAATAAAGGCAAGGAATATACCGGTAAGACAGCCAGCGGCAAGGACCCGCAGGAGAGCTATGATGGTCTCTTGTCGGTGGATACCGTCACCCATCCCTGGAAGGTTCCCCACCGTGTGGCGCCACCCTGGCTCTGGTTACCCGAAGATGGAACTATTGCCGCCGATACCAGATATTATCCTTTCGGCACCCGCATGAAGATTCCCGGATATGGATGGGGGGTAGTAAATGATCGCGGTGGTGCCATCAAAGGCCCGGAAAGGCTCGATCTCTATTTTGATTCACACAAGGACGCTCTAAGGTGGGGCAGACGTCGGGTGAAGGTACGCATTGAGCGTTGATTGTTAATCAGTATCCAAATTTGAACTATTCGGTACGATATTGATCCCATGAGTTGCACAGATTATCCAAAGCAAAAATGATTATGGTCATGAAAAATAATGGATACCACCATCAAGCAAAACCTGATAGTGTTTCTTTTATCAGGGCGGGTAACGCACGGCACTTGAATAGCTTGAACATTGCCGGAAAAAAGATCGGAATCTCATGGACGGAAATAATAGAAAAAACATCACCAGAGGCAGTCTTGTAGACGTGGTCCAGAAACCGGATCAGCGGACCGGAAACCTGACCCGGGGACGGGTCAAAGATATCCTCACCAAATCCCCTTTTCACCCCCACGGCATCAAGGTCAGGCTTGAATCCGGCATTGTGGGCCGGGTCAAAACCATTTTGCAGAAAGCCCCATGAAGCGGTCCAGCAAAAACCGGCTTATGCCCAGGCACGGGGACCTGTTCCCGGATGCCACCTTATTTCACCGCATCGCCAGAGCGGTCTGCCGGGCCGGCGTTCTGCCCAGAAAAGAGCTGTACGAGGCCTGGGAAACGGCCCGGCGTGTGCGGCGGCGGTTCAGAGGGGGACGGGTGGTGGACCTGGCTTGCGGCCACGGGCTTTTAGCCCAGATCATGCTCATTCTGGACCAGACCTCGCCTTTGGCCCTGGCCGTGGATACCCATATCCCCAAAAGCGCGGCGACCCTGCTGGCGGCCATGTCCGAAACCTGGCCCTTTATTGGAGAACGCCTGTATTTTGAATCCCGGGACCTGGGGGAGATTGACCTTTTGCCCGGCGATGTGGTGGTCTCTGCCCATGCCTGCGGCGGCCTCACCGATATGATCCTGGCCAGGGCGGTTGGTGCCCGGGCCAGAGTGGCGGTGCTGCCCTGCTGCCACGATCTTGAGACCTGCGATACGGCAGGCTTGGGGTCCTGGATGGCGCCGGACCTGGCCGTGGATGCGGTCCGGGCCATCAGGCTCAAAGGTGCGGGATATGAGATTTACACCGCAGCCATCCCGGCTGTCATTACCCCCAAGAACCGGCTGCTCATGGGGGCGCCTGCTTCGTCAGCTCGCCGGGTTCGATGGCAATCCGCCAGTTGTGGCAGAGGAAAAACCATGACAAAAGAATCATATTCAAAATCAGCCCTGAATGCGATGCACCGGGCATCAAAACAGGCACTTGAAAAAGCGGCAAATAGCAATTGATTGAAAAGAACCCCATTGAGTCTGCAATTTGCCCTTGAATCTGGTTACCGCATCATTTCCGGTCGTTGTATTGCTTTAAGACCAGTTTCGGGGCGAACCGGGGGTGGGAGATGTATTGTTCCATGTTTTTCATGAAGGTATCCACCAGGGATGCCAGTACCTCGTCTTTTTCATGGTTTAAAATGAAATTGCGTTCCAGGCGGTACTCATAGATGACGGTTTCCCCTAACGTATCCCGGATTTGATCCAAAGTCACACCGGAAAGCGGTTCACTGGCAAACAGGTCCGGTGTGATTTTGATTTCCATGGTGGCCTGCATGATCACAATATAGGCATCATCACTGATTTTCCGGGACCGGTCCGTAAGGATCAGGGGTTGTCCGTTTTTCAGTTCAATGGTCTTGATGCAGGTGCCGGTTTCCGGCAATGATGTCTTGGTTTTGTCAAAATTATTCATATGCGTACCATAGTCCGTTTTGATAGTCAGGATTGTGAAGCCGCTCATGGATGTCAATATTGAAGAATTTTGCAATGGGCGCAAATATGTCCGGATGATCGGTGTGAACCTGCTGCATGGTTTCAACGATTTTGTCCAGCCCCTGGCGGGTCATTTTTCCCAAAGGCGGACGGCAGGGGCCGGAAGGCATGCCCAGCAGCTGCATCATGGTTTTCAGGGGCAGCGGATTTCTGGCCCGGCATTTGACCGGTCCAAACGCGGTTTCTTCCGTGGTCGTGACCACCACCAGGTCTAAGAGCGGTTTAAGGACGGCCTGGAGCCTTTCGGCTTCATCCCGGTCCCCTTGATTGATGGCAGATACCATCTGCGTCATGAATCCGGGCACGATATTGGACATCACGGAGATGGACCCGCAGGCCCGGATCTCAGGATCGGTCATGATGTCGTATACCAGCGCGTCATCCCCGGAAAAAATCTGGAAATCCGGACCGCAGCATTTGCGGGTGAGTTTCATGTTGTCAAGATTGCCCGTGGCTTCCTTGACACAGGTGATGTTGGGGCAGGCCTGTGCCAGCAGGGCCAGGTCCTGGGGCAGCATCTGGGCACCGGTGCGGCCCGGGATGATGTAGGGGATGATCGTCATGTCCGGGTATTGTCCGGCCACAACTTCATAATATTCCTTGCGGATTTCAAGGGATGAGGGACCATTGTAATAGGGATCCACCATCAATATGGCATCCACCCCTTCTTTGGCGGCATGGCCTGCTGCGGTGAGGGCTTCTTGAGTGTTGTTGCTGCCGGTGCCGGCAATGACCCGGCACCGGCCCGTGACCTGTTTGGCAGCCAGGGCAATGACATGGATGTGTTCCTGCCATTTGAGTGTGGGGCTCTCCCCCGTGGTGCCGGTCACCAGTATGCCGGTGATATGGTTTTGAATCTGAAATTCGATAAGTTGTTCCAGGCCGTTTTGATCCGGTTCCCCCGTATCCGTGAACGGGGTGATCAGCGCAGTAAAACATCCGTTTTCCATAGCAATGGACTCCTGAAAATTCTGATGGTGTCATGATAAAACAAAAAAACAGGTGCTACCACAGGCGGGATGCGGATGCAAGAAAAATATTCCCCCTGCCGGGCGTTCCAAATACCTTGACTCCTGTGGCAAATCATCTATTATATGAAATTTCAGACGGAAAACAAGACATAAATTTTGTACCATACACCAAGGAGTAACCCATGTCCGACACGCAAAAAAGGGGAGACCTGCCCCGGAATGCGGATGAGCATATTGCCAGACTCAGATATCAGTTGACCCAGAACACCGAGTGCGGCACCACCCATTACAATCTGGGGGTGGCGTTACTGGGAAAACAGGAATATATGGAAGCGGAAAAAGCGTTTCACGATGCCATTGAAAACAGTCCCACGTTAGCGGAAGCCTATGTGCAGCTGGGGGGAATCTGTCTTCAGCGCGGAGATCTGGAAGGCTGTTTCCGGTTCAACCAGCGGGCCACCAAAGCCAGGGCCGGATTTGCCGAAGGATATGCCAACATGGCTTTTGTCCTGATCCAGCTGGTGGACGGCAAGGATGCCAAGGAAGATGAAGAAAAAATCGACAAAGCCATCAAACATCTGAAAAAGGCCATCATTCATAACAAATATTTTGTTCAGGCCTATGCCTCTTTAGGGACGGCTTACTATATGAAAGGGCTGTATGAAGAAGGGATTCAGGCCAATCTGGAAGCCGTTCAGATTCAACCGGAATTTCCCATTGCCCACAACAATCTGGCGGTAGGATACCTGGAACTGGAAGACTATGAAACGGCTATTTCTCATTGCGACAAGGCCCGTGAACTGGGATATGACGTAGCTCCGGATCTTCTAAAAGAACTGGCACCCCATCGTCAGGGATGATTTTTGATCCGGAAATAACCTTTCATATGCCCGGGCAAATACCCGTAACGTCCGAATCCGGGTTGTGGGACATGCCGTTGTCCGGAAAAACCGGCACTGAAAACAGTCGCGCTGAATGGACAATCGGCGATTATTTTGAGGCGGCCCATACTTTTTTGACCCGGGACCAGGGAGAAATGGTCTGTCATGCCGTCTCCTGCCTGGCCCCTGAACCCGGACCGATTCATGCCCTGAACGTCTGCCTGGAAAAGCACGGGGCCTTTTATCACCCCCTGAAAATCACGGCCGTCACCGGGTCTGCCACCGTGTTTCTGGTGCTCAACGGTGCGGTTCGTGATCCCGGACTCACCTTGATTGAAACCGAGTGCCGGCTGCTTGCCGACCTGGCTGATCGGGTGGAGCCGGCCTGGATTCCCCGGGTTTTCGGGGCAAAAACCTTTGTGGAAAAAAAAGGCCGGATCGGGTTTTTTCTGGGGCAGTGGTTTGACCGGTTTTGTGAATTTCACATCACCCGGACGGGCAAAGATTACCAGGTGGCCATCTGGAAAGATGACGGCACCCACGAACCCGTTCCCTGGCACCGGGCAGAGAAAATTTATGAACAGATTGCCTGTGTGCTGACCGATTATTATGAAAAAGATACGGGCCTGGAAATTTTTCCGTGGCATCTGGCGGCCGGGGATTTTGTGGTAAATTCTCACGATGAGGTGCGGCTGATAACGGTGCGGGGAATCGGGCAGTTAACGGAAACGGCATCAGACATTTGTGATGTCCGGGTCAGACAATTGTTTTGTCTGCTGCTTTATTTTTTGAACCTGACCTTGTGTATGCGGCTGGATCGCGTGGACGGCACAGGGTCTCTGGCATGGCTGCCGGACAGGGTGGTGGATGCCGCAGTGAAAGGCATGATCCGGTCTTTGAAGATGTATGACCAAAAAAATACACCCCTGGTTGAATCCGACGGATTAACGGCCCGGTTTCTGGAATTTGTGAAAAGATTTGATTCAGCCCAGCTGCATGACATGCTGATTCACCTGCTGGAAGACCGGCACTTCACTGCAGGTGAAGTGCAATTGATCCGAAAACATCTGGATGCTCATTGTGAGCGGATTCAAAAGACCGTATCCGCTTTGTGAAGCCGGTTTCGGAAATCCGGGTGAAAAACGGGGATATCCGGTTTTTTTATTGACATGTGTAAACAGAAATTCTATACCAACAAATGATATTTTTGGCGAATATATCTTTAAGAAAAGCAAAGAAGATGTCGCTTGCATAGTAACAATTTGGAATGATATCGAATTTGACTTGTGTCAGACTATTGGATGAAAAGTTTGGAAAATCTTTTCATTGTTGAATGTAATTTAACTTTTAACGGAGGTAAGTAAATGGCTAAGCATGAAACTCCTTTACTGGACCAGCTGGAATCCGGCCCCTGGCCAAGCTTTGTCTCTGACCTGAAAGCTCAGGCGGAAAAAAGGGCAAAGAATGAGGAAGGCATTGAATTCCAGATTCCGGTGGATGTGGTTGACGATCTTCTCGGGGTGGTGGAACTTTCCTACAAACATGGCAGAACCCATTGGAAACACGGCGGCATCGTCGGTGTTTTCGGTTATGGCGGCGGGGTTATCGGCAGATACTGCGACCAGCCGGAAAATTTTCCCGGTGTTGAAGCATTCCACACCATGCGGGTGAATCAGCCGGCAGGAAAATATTATTCCACGGATTATTTGAAAAAACTGTGTGATCTGTGGGATTTCAGAGGCTCGGGTGTGACCAACATGCACGGCTCCACCGGTGACATTATTCTGCTGGGGACCACCACCAAGCAGCTGGAAGAAGTGTTCTGGACCCTGACCCATGACATGGGCCAGGACCTGGGCGGCTCCGGGTCCAACCTGAGAACCCCGTCCGACTGCCTGGGGCAGTCCCGGTGCGAATATGCCTGCTATGACACCAATGCGCTGGTGTATTTTCTGACCAACGAATATCAGGACGAACTGCACAGACCGGCATTCCCCTATAAGTTCAAGTTTAAACTGGACGGCTGCCCCAACTGTTGCGTGGCCTCCATTGCCCGGTCTGACATGTCCTTTATCGGCACCTGGAAAGACGACATCCGCATTGATCAGGATGCCGTGAACAAATATGTGGAAAACGATCCCGCATATCCGGCCAATGCCGGCGCTCACAAAGGCAGCAAAGACTGGGGTCCGTTTGACATTGAAAAAGAAGTCCTGGCCCTGTGCCCCACCAAATGCATGAAGTTTGAAAACAAAAAACTGACCATTGACAATGCCAACTGCACAAGGTGCATGCACTGCATCAATGTCATGCCCAGAGCCCTGAAAATTGGTAAAGAAACGGGTTGTTCCATTCTTTGCGGGGCAAAAGCACCGATTCTTGACGGTGCCCAGATGGGATCTCTGCTGGTACCCTTCGTGGAAGTCAACCCGGACAATGATTACGAAGCAATTACTGAAATCATTGAAAATATCTGGGACTGGTGGATGGAAGAAGGCAAGAACCGTGAACGCTTAGGTGAGCTGATTATGCGTCAGGGCTTCCAGAAACTGCTGGAAGTGACCGGTATCGATCCCATGCCGCAGCATGTTGCCTACCCCAGAACCAACCCGTACATTTTCTGGAAAGAAGATGAAGTACCGGGCGGCTGGGAACGTGATGTGGACGAATACAGAAAACACCATAGGAGATAGGAAGGGAGAATCATAATGGCTTTTATTTCTACGGGTTATAATCCAGACAAACCGATGGAAAACCGGATTACCGACATCGGTCCCAAAGATCATAACGAATTTTACCCTCCTGTGATTGCCAAAAACAAGGGCAAATGGTCTCACCATGAAATCCTTGAGCCCGGCGTTCTCGTGCATGTGGCTGATTCAGGAGATGAAGTATATACGGTTCGGGTGGGTGGCGCCCGTCTGATGTCCACGGGTCTGATCAATGAAATCTGTGAAATTGCGGACAAACATTGTGACGGATATGTGCGGTTCACTACCCGGAACAATGTGGAATTCATGGTGGATTCCAAAGACAAGCTGGAACCGTTGAAAAACGATCTGTCTGGCAGAAAATTTGCCGGCGGATCATTCAAGTTCCCCATCGGCGGAACCGGTGCAGGTATTACCAATATCGTCCATACCCAGGGCTGGATTCACTGCCATACGCCTGCCACGGATGCTTCCGGAACGGTCAAGGCGGCCATGGATGTGCTGTTCAACGATTTTCAGGACATGAGGCTGCCGGCCCAGTTGCGCGTATCCATGGCCTGCTGTCTGAACATGTGCGGTGCGGTTCACTGCTCTGATATCGCCATTCTGGGATATCACAGAAAACCGCCCATGCTGGACCATGAATACCTGGACAAAGTGTGTGAAATTCCGCTGGCCGTTTCAGCCTGTCCCACCGCAGCCATCAAACCGGCCAAAGTACAACTGGCCAACGGCAAGGAAGTCAAGTCCGTTGACGTCAAGAACGAACGATGCATGTACTGCGGTAACTGCTACACCATGTGTCCGTCCATGCCTCTGGCAGATACGGAAGGCGATGGTATCGTGCTGATGGCCGGTGGTAAAGTGTCCAACCGGATTTCCGACCCCAAATTCTCCAAGGTGGTTGTGGCATTCCTGCCCAATGAAATGCCCAGATGGCCTTCCATGACAGATACCATCCAGAGAATGGTGGAAGCCTATGCCAAAGGCGCCAACAAATATGAGCGTTTAGGTGACTGGGCTGACAGAATCGGATGGGAAAAATTCTTTGAGGTGTGTGAACTGGATTTTACCCACCATCTGATCGATGATTTCCGTCAGCAGGCTTACATGAGCTGGCGTCAATCCACTCAGTTCAAATTCTAGAAAATTTAAGTTTTTGAACGGATTCTGTCACATATGAGGATAAGCCGGGGCACCTGCATCAGGGGCTCCGGCTCATCCATTCCAAATCAAAGGAGACAAAAATGAGTGACCTTCTTGACAACAAGGAAGAAGCACAAAAGGCTGTGGTTGAATGGCTGAGCAAAAAAGCCAAAACCAAATCCAAATTCTATATCAAGGACTTTTATAAAATTTTTCCGGATGACAAGCCCAGAATGATCAAAAAAGTCGTGAATAAAATGGTTGAAGACGGAATTCTTGAATTCTGGTCATCCGGTTCCACCACCATGTATGGTCTTAAGGGTGGCGGTATCCAGCATTCTTCCGAAGGTGAAAATTAATAACCCCATATTGTAAAGACGTAAAACCCATGCACGCAAGCAGTGACATTATTCCAGGCGTGGTGGTGGCAGGGCTCAGGGGTGGTTCGGGCAAAACCATCATCAGTTTGGGGATTGCCGCGGCATGGAAACGTAAACAAATAGCGGTTTCGCCTTTTAAAAAAGGCCCTGATTATATCGATGCCGGCTGGCTTTCCCTGGCAGCCGGCCGCCCCTGTTACAACCTGGACACATTTCTTTGTACCCCGCAGGTGGTCCGGGATTCTTATTTTTCACACGCCGTAAGTTCAGACATCGCCCTGGTGGAAGGCAACCGGGGATTATATGACGGGATTGATACGGATGGATCCACGTCCACAGCGGAGCTGGCAAAACTGCTGAACCTGCCCGTACTGCTGGTGCTGGATTGTACCAAAAGTACCCGGACCATGGCCGCACTGGTGATGGGGTGTCAGCAGTTTGATCCCGAAATCCGGATCATCGGTGTGATCCTCAATCAGGTGGCCGGCTCCCGGCACCGGAAAAAAGTGACTTCCAATATCCAGCAGTTCTGCGGGATCCCGGTATTTGGGGCGATTCCAAAACTTCAGTCCGAGGATTTTCCGGAACGGCATATGGGGCTGGTGACATCGGCCGAACATGGATCTTCAATTCAGGCCCTGGATGCGGTTCGAAATATGGCAATAGAGCACGTGAATCTGGATGACCTGTACCAGGCAGTGATCAAAGACTGTCGTGACGCGGCTTCGTTTAAAAAGACCCGCACCGCCGGCCCCGGATCTGCTATTTCAGCGCCCGTCAGCCGCTCTTTGGACCCGAAAGTGGTGGTCGGGGTGATCAGAGATTCCGCATTTCAGTTTTACTATCCCGACAATCTGGAGGCCCTGGAAAACGCAGGCGCCAAACTGGAGTTCATCAGTCCCTTGAACCAGGACCGGCTGCCTGACGTGGATGCATTGTATATGGGGGGCGGATTTCCGGAAACCCATGCCCCGCAGCTGGCGGAAAACCGGTCTTTCAGAGAGCATTTAAACGCATTGGCCCGGGATGGACTCCCCATTTACGCGGAATGCGGGGGCCTGATATTTTTAGGACAGAGCATTTGCCTGCATGGGCACGAATATGCGATGTCCGGAATTCTGCCCATCTGGTTCGGGCTGGCACTCAAACCCCAGGGTCACGGGTATACCCGGGTGAAAGTGGTGCACAAAAATCCGTTTTTCCCCGTGGGGGAGGTGCTCAAAGGCCACGAATTCCGGTATTCGAAAATTTTAAACATCAAGTACCAGGACCCGGACATGGCGTTTTTAATGGAACGGGGCAAAGGCATTGAGGACAAAAAAGATGGATTTCACAAATATAATACCTTTGGCACCTATACCCATATTCATGCTTTGGGATCCGTGTCCTGGGCCCCTTCTCTAATCAAACTGGCCAGAGCCTATCAATCGAGGTAACCTAATCCATGGAATTAATTGCGACCATACGTGATATGACCCGGTTTTCCGAAACCGTGCGACAAAAAGATCAGACCATTGCTTTTGTTCCCACCATGGGATTTTTGCATGAAGGGCATCTGGCGTTGATGGAAAAAGCGTTGACATGTGCCGATCACTTAGTGGTATCCATCTTTGTGAATCCGGCCCAGTTCGGTCCCAGTGAAGACTTTTCCACGTATCCCAGAGCTTTGGAACAGGATTTGGAAAAATGCCGGAAAATCGGGGTGTCTGCTGTGTTTACCCCGACGGACGAACAGATGTATCCACCGGGATTTGAGACATATGTCACCCTGGAAAATCTGCCCTTTCATCTGTGCGGGCTTTCCCGGCCCGGTTTTTTCAAAGGGGTGGCCACCGTGGTAACCAAACTGTTCAATATTGTCAGACCCCACACGGCCGTGTTCGGGGAAAAGGATTTTCAGCAGCTGACCGTGATCCGGCGGATGGTGACTGATTTGAATATGGGGATTGATATCGTGGGAGTACCCATTGTGCGGGAGCCGGATGGCCTGGCCATGAGCTCAAGAAACAAATACCTGACCCCGGCCCAGCGCCCCCATGCGCTGCTGCTGTCCCGGTGTCTGGAAACTGCGGAAAACGCAGTGAAAAACGGAGAGCGGGATGCCGGAAAAGTGCTGGATCTGGCCGGCGATATCCTGGCCACGGGTTCGGACATGCGTGTGGATTATCTGTCTTTGTGTGATCCTGAAACTCTGGAAGATGTGGCTTTGATTCAGAAAGAAACGCTGATGGCCATGGCCGTATGGGTGGGGAAAACCCGGTTGATCGATAACCGGGTGCTGACGTTTTGAGCCAATCGAACCGTTTGTGAGAATTTTAAAAGGCGGCCTTGTTTTCATAACAAGGCCGCCTTTATGTTTCAACTGATGGAATTCAGTTTTGCGGGCGGGTGTTTGCCTGAAGATCAGGCTTTTTCATGGCACTGGGTGCAGGAGGTCGGTGCCGGACCTTTCCGTCCTTTGGGATCCCCGGCATCGATATTGACTTGTTTGTGACATTCTCTGCAGTTGCCGTGCATGGCATTTTCATGAACCATGATGTCATTCCGGTTGTCTTTGTCTTTTTCAAAAATATTGTGGCACTCATAACAGGGATGCACCTCATCTCCCATTTTGAGGTCGGACAACGGCGTTCCCGTCTCATCATGATGACATTCGCCGCAGGAGATGTTGTAATCTTCCGTGTGTTTTTTATGGGTAAAGGTCACCAGTTTAAACTGAGGCGGCCCTTTTTTGCGGTTGACGTCATCATATCCGGGTGTTGAGATTTCAAAGGTGTCTTCCACTTCAGTGCCGGCCTGGATACCTGTTGCGGCAAAAATCGCAATGATAGCGGCTGTCAGTAGAAGCGTGATCGTTTTACTCTTCATAGCACGTTTTCTCCTTATTGGTTTCAATTT
Organism: Desulfotignum phosphitoxidans DSM 13687; assembly: GCF_000350545.1. Taxonomy (GTDB): domain Bacteria; phylum Desulfobacterota; class Desulfobacteria; order Desulfobacterales; family Desulfobacteraceae; genus Desulfotignum; species Desulfotignum phosphitoxidans. The sequence continues at coordinate 431,940 of NZ_APJX01000004.1, read as the reverse complement.
ATAGTTTCCGGTGCTTGTTCCAAGCATCGGTCCGTTTCATATATGGGCTGATTTTAGACATAAGCCTGTGCCAAAGTCAATAAGAAATCCGGCGGGTTCATGTCTTTCAATCGTCAGTCGGCGTTTGTTTTTCTTCATCGGTTTCATCGGTTTCATCCGGGGTTCCGATGGGTTTTCTTCCGAAAATCCGGGCACCGATAATACTGATTTCATACAACACCATCAGCGGCAGAGCCATCATTATCTGAGTAATGACATCCGGCGGGGTGATCAGGGCGGCGCCGACAAAAAACAAAAGCAACGCGTATTTTCTGTTTTTTTTCAAAAAAGGCACTGTCACCAGCCCCATGCGTGCCATAAAGGTGAGAACCAGGGGCAGTTCAAACACGAACCCAAAAGCCAGCAGCATCTTGGATGCAAAGGACAGGTATTCTTTCATGGAGGGCATGGCCTGGATGGTATCCGTGGCAAATCCCAGAAAAAACTGAAACCCATAGGGAAATACAATGAAATATCCAAATGAAGACCCGAGCACGAAAAAAAACAGGGATAAAATGACCACGGGAAGCATATATTTTTTTTCAGTCCGGTACAGTCCGGGGGCTATAAACATCCAGAACTGATAGAACAATACGGGTGTGGCCAGAATGATACCGGCCAGCAGCGATACTTTAAGGTAGGTGAAAAACGCTTCCGGCAGTCCGGTGAAAATCATTTTGGCATTGCCGTTGGCTTCCATGGCTGTTACCAGAGGAGAGGTAAGGATCTGAAACAGTTTTTCCTTGAACGCATAAGCAATGGCAAATCCCACGCCCACGGCGATGAAAGACCGGACCAGCCGGTCCCGCAATTCTCCTAAATGTTCAGTAAACGGGCTTTTGGCATCAGATTCCATGGATTTTATCCGTTTGAGTTCTTTTTGTCAGCGGGTGTATCATCCTTTGTATTTTTTGATGAAGATGATGTGTCAGCATCCGTTGCCGGGTCCGGGACTTCAGAGGTGTCAGTATCTGTTCCCTGGGCGGCATCAGTGGTGTCTGGTTTTTTTCTGCTGGGTTTTTCCCGTTTGGAATCTTTGATCACATCTTTTAAATCCGTGGTGGAAGATTTGACATCCTGGAGAGTGGTATCCATGTCAATACTGCGTTTGAGATCCTGGGCAGAGCGCTTGAATTCTCCCATGGCCCGGCCTAAGGTTTTTGCCAGTTCAGGCAGTTTCTGAGGCCCGATCACGATCAGGGCAATGGCCAGAATCAACAGAATTTCAGGCATTCCAAGGCCAAACATAGTTTTCCCTCTCCTTAAATATTATAGATGCTGTTATAAATCACCTGGGTTTTACACTGAATGCCTGGACCCTGTCAACTGGAACCCGGACGGCTTTTCCCGGCGTAATTTCCCGGGGGCCTGGATCGCCGCCTCCGTCTGGATTTGGCTTTGGCTTTCGGGGGAGGCGATGTGTTTTTCTTTTTGGGTGCGGGCTTGGGCAATGGATTTTCCAGAATGTCGGATGGATATTCACAGGGCAGCTTATAGCCTAACACCGCTTCAATCAACGGAATCTGAAACGAACTCATTTCATCGGCAAACGAGATGGAGGTGCCTGTGGCACCGGCCCTGCCCGTTCTGCCGATCCGGTGAATATAATGCTCAGGCTCAAACGGCATATCATAGTTGATGACATGGCTGATGTTTTCAACATGCAGACCCCGGGCCGCCACATCCGTGGCCACCAGAATCCGGACGGTGCCTTTTTTGAACTGCTCCAGCACTTTGAACCGGTTGTTCTGGGAAACATCTCCGGAGAGCACTTTGCACTTCTGGCCGTACCGGTCCAGTTTGCTGCTCAAAAAAGTGGCCGTATCTTTTCGATTCACAAAGATAAGAACCCGCTCAATTGTTTCAGACGTCAACAGATTGTAAACGTGCTGAAATTTTTTATCTTCCGTGGTCAGGTATACTATCTGCCGGATACTGTCCGCCGCCGTCTGTTCCGGATCGATTTCAATCTGGACCCGGTTTTTGGTGGTCCATGAATCGGCCAGGCGTAAGACATCTTCGGTCAGGGTGGCGGAAAAGAAAAGGGTCTGCCGGTTGTTTTTGGGCGGGGTCATGTAAATGAGTCTGCGGACATCCGGAATAAATCCCATGTCCAGCATCCGGTCCGCTTCATCGATGACCATGATTTCCACTTTGGACAGCTGGATGATTTTTTGCCGGATAAAATCCAGAAGCCGCCCGGGCGTGGCCACAATCACATCCACTGAATTTTCTTGAAGGGTCTGCTGCTGCCGGGCGTATCCCGTGCCGCCGAAAACCGATAAAATATTGCACCCGGCGTATCTGGCCAGGCCCTGGAAATCTTTTTCTATCTGATGGACCAGTTCCCGGGTGGGCGCCAGAATCAAGGCCCTGGGAAATCCGGGTTTGTTTTTTACGGGTTTGTCCATAAATGCCTTGATGATGGCGATAATGAACGTGGCTGTTTTGCCGGTGCCGGTCTGGGCCTTGGCCGTGGCATCCTTGCCCGCCAGGGTATGGGGCAGCAGGGCGGCCTGGATATCGGTACAGTATTCAAATCCCAGATCTGCCACCGCATGCATGAGCGGTTCCGGCAGACCCAGGTCATGAAACCGGGTTTTGCCTTCCAGCGGGGAAACTTGAAACTGGTCCACAGACCATGAAGGTTTGGAAGCCGATTTTTGGGATTTCGGCGCTGTTCCGGTACTCTTTGGCGAGTGTTCCGGTGATTTTTTTGGACCCGTCGATTTCTCGGCAATGGGGTTCTTTTTTTCGGCAATGGGTTTCTTTTGACTCCGGGGATGGGGCATGTCTTCGGCATGAGGCCGGGGTCCGGGGTCAGGTGGGGTCGGCGAAGGTGCCGTCGGTTTTTTGAACCGTCGCTTGAGAAAATCGATGAAAGATTTCAATAGTGGACTCTGTGTTGGGGGTTAACAGTAAATGGAGGCGGCATCATCCACCTGCCACCAGAGGCAGCAGGTGGATGACCGCGTTGTCCGGAATCCGGGTTTCTTCAAACCGGGGACTGGAGACCAGTTTTCCGTTGAGACGGACCACGGAGCAGAACCGGACATCCGGCATCTGTTTCAGCAGATCCGCGATGGTCATGTCCGGTTTCCACTCAAATGGCTGGTCATTCACCTGTATCATAAAAACGGTTTGTGCCTTATTGAATCCCGTTTTCCGCCAGCACTTCCAGCACTTCCGGAAAATCGATGCCCAGGCGCTGAACCGTTTCCTTGGTGGGAATTCCGTTCCGGGTCCAGCCCCGACGGTCATAGACCGCATCTTTAAGCTGTTCATACTGGGATTCGCGTTCTTTTCTCAATGCCGCGACTTTGGCTGCCGTATCCATACCGGTGATATCCATGCTGTAGGTATTGGTCAGCTGTGTGTCGTAACGGTCTGAACGGCTTTCATATTCCTCCACAGTGACCGGCCCCATGGCCCGGTAGGGCAGGGTGTCATGTTCCCGGGTGCCGTATCCCATTTTCAGGTTGAAGATCCGCTGGAAATTGTACACGGCCTCGCTCATGGCGATGAGATCCTCAGGCGTGGTTTTTTTGCCGGTGACAGCCGAAAAGAAATCCGCGTACCATTGCACATGCTTCATCACTTTGGCCGGTTCTTCTGAGTCTTTGTTGTCTTCAGGCACGATATCGTTCCAGGGCAGCTTGCACAAGCCGCACAGTCCGAACCAGGTCCGGAACATGGGAAACCAGTGCAGGGCTTCGGCCTTGTTTTCAAAAGTGGGCATGAAATTGTGGACCATGTCCAGAAAGATCAGCCAGGCTTCATCATGCTGGGGGCCTTTGAGGGCCAGGCCGTAACCGCCCTGCTGGGCCAGACTTTCCTTGGTGATGTATTCGGAAAATTCCAGGCCCTTGGATTCCATACCAATATCCTGCATGAACGCGGGGTCGGCATTGAATTTTTCGGCAAAGATCTGTTTCATCTGCCGGATGCCTTTGCCCACAATGGCACCGAACCCTTCTCCTTTCGCCATCTGGTGAATCAGTTCCAGGGTGTTGAGCCGGTTGCCGAAACTGAAGTCCATCCCGCCCGTGTGTTCGGCAGTGATGAGCTGATTTTCGAAACATTCCATCACAAATCCGATGGAGGTTCCCACGGAAATGGTGTCCATCCCATAGGCATCACAATAAAAGTTGATTTCCAGGATGGTATGGGCATCAAAAATGCCTAAGTTGGAACCGCATCCGGCCACGGTTTCATATTCCGGGCCGTCCACAAACACTTTGGTGCCTTTGAAGGGGCCGGTGAACGGGGAAAAATCCTTGACCCCGTGGGCACAGGCCACGGCACACCCCCGCCAGCAACCGTCAAAGCCCTTGTCAAATATATGTTCATACACGGCTTCCCCGATAACGGCGGATTCCGGATGGGACCCGAATTTGAAATTATGGGTGGGCAGGCAGTCATGGTCGTTCATGATGGGAACCAGATGGGTGGTGCCCACCAGGGCCATGCGGTTCTGTTTGGGATCTAAGTCATGGATCTCTTTGGCATGGGTTTTGGTCACGATTTTCAACGCGTCCAGATCTGCAGGCTGATTGCTTTTCATGGAAACAGCCCCATATCGGGCCACCACGGCCTTGATTCTTTTGTCGGCCAGCACCGTGCCGGTACCGCCCCGGCCGGCCTGTTTGTAACGGACCCGTTTACGTCCGGAATCATACCAGGAAAAATTCAGGCATCCGAAAAATGTGTTTTCAGCACCGGGACCGGCGGTCACCACAGAGACGTTCACGGGTTTTTTTTCGTCAAAATACCGGGTCAGGGCATCGGACAGATCATAGGCATTGTCCGGCAGATCGGCGGCATTAAATATTTTGATCCGGCTTTCAATGCCGTCGATAAGAATGACGACGTCCTGATCGGCCTTGCCGGTTAACGTGATCACGTCGAATCCGGAAAATTTTTTGTAAGGACCGAAATAGCCGCCCACATTGGAATCAATGGGCGCGCCCGTTAAAGGGGAAATGGTGGTGACGATGCTTTTGCCGCCACCCGGATATCCCGGGGTTCCCCCTAAGGGACCCGCGGAGATGCACAGGGCATTCTCCGGATCATTCCATTTTGTGGTGCCTTTGACGGCCTGCCACATGAACCACAGATCATACCCTTTGCCGCCGATGAATTTGTCTTTTACGGCTGCATCAATTGAATCGATGCGGATGTCATTATCAGCCAGGTTGATGTGAAGGGACCGATCCGTGTATCCCTTGATCACTTCCGCCCGGTCATAGGAAACAGCTTTGATTTCATTTAATTTCACAGGACCCATATGTTTGCTCCTTGGATTTAATCCGTTTTTACAGATCTAAAGATTTTGGGGGCCGTGTCTGACTATGCGTATCAGATTCGCCCCCTCCCCAGTGGTACGCAATAAATATTTTAAAATATAATTCACATAGTTATCATACCATTGGCCGACATTCAAGCACATAACGCATGCCCGGGGCTGAATAATACCGGATTGGTTCATGGCGGGAGTTGCCGTAAAACCGCTGGATCAAAACACGCTGTTTGGTTGACTCTGGATTGCTAACCAGGTAAAAAAACTTGATTTTTATCTGATTGCCTGATAACAGATTCAGGAAAAATGATACATGAAAGGGTATTTGAATGCTTGTATTGGCCAATTTTCTGGAAGCAGTCGCTGTGGTGCTGGATTATGGATTAACGCTTTACATGTGGATCGTTATTGCCGGCGCGGTGTTGTCCTGGGTCAGCCCGGATCCTTACAACCCCATTGTCCGGTTCATCAATACCGCAACGGAACCGGTATTTTATCAGATCCGAAAAAGGTTGCCCGTCCATTTCGGAGGGATTGATATTTCACCGATCGTCGTACTGATGGGTATTATCTTTCTTCAGACCTTTGTGGTGAACACGCTGCATGGGCTGGCACGGTCCATGGTGTTGTAACCGTTTGATTTCAGATGGAAAGGATGGCTTTATGGGTATCACATCAATGGTGGTCAGGCAAAAGGAATTCAAAACCCGTTTCAGGGGATTTGATGTTCGGGAAGTGGATGGATTTCTGGAAGAAGTGGCCGTTCAGATGGAGTCCATGGACCGGGCCATTGAAAACCTGACGGAAGAAAAAAGACGGCTGGACCTGGAGAATCAGGGGTACCGCAAACGGGAAAACGCCATGAAAAACGCCATGATCCAATCCCAGAACGTATTGGATCAGATGAAGGACAACGCCAAAAAATCAGCCCAGGTCACCATTGCCAATGCCCAGGTGGAAGCGGAAAAAATTCTGAACCGGGCCCATAAACGGCTTTCTCAACTCCACAGTGATATCATGGAGCTCAAACGCCAGCGGATTCAACTGGAAATGCAGGTCAGTGCGGTCATTGAGTCTCATGCCAAATTACTGGAAATGAGCAAGAAAGAAAACAAGGCGGCCGATGAGACCGATGCCACGCTCAAATTTATCAACCGGGCGTGATTTTGCGAAACAACGTTTTTAGCGGCAGATTCCAAACACCCAATTATTAAAAAAGGGCACACATGGCTCAAATAGATGCGTTTTTCAAATTGATGCATGATCAGGGCGCGTCCGATCTGCACCTGTCATCGGGACAGCAGCCGGCGCTTCGGCTTAACGGGGATATTGAACGGATCAAGTATGACCGGCTGACATCGGATAAACTGCGGGCCATGCTGTATGAAATCACCTCCCAGGAGAAAATCAAAGTCTTTGAAGAGACCGGGGATGTGGATTTCGGGTATGAGATTCCGGGCCTGGCCCGGTACCGGGCCAATTATTTCATGCAGAAGAACGGGCTTTCCGCCGTATTTCGTGAAATTCCCTCCGATATTCTGACCGCGGAGCAGCTGGGGCTGCCTTCGGTGATCTCAAAACTGGCGGATCTGCCCCGGGGACTGGTGCTGGTCACCGGCCCCACGGGATCCGGTAAATCCACCACCCTGGCCGCCATTATCGACCAGGCCAACCGATCCAGAAAAGATCATATTATCACGGTGGAAGATCCCATCGAGTTTGTTCACAAAAGCCAGAACTGCATTGTGAACCACCGGGAGGTGGGGACCCATACCGATACCTTTTCCGCCGCCTTGAGAGGGGCCCTGCGGGAGGACCCGGATATTATCCTGGTGGGGGAACTGCGGGATCTGGAAACCATTTCTCTGGCCATTGAAGCGGCTTCCACAGGTCACTTGGTGTTCGGCACCCTGCATACATCCAGTGCGGCGAAGACCGTGGACCGGATCATTGAAGTATTTCCTTCCTCGGAACAGGCCCAGATCCGCTCCACCCTGTCCGATGGGCTCAGGGCCGTGGTGGCCCAGGTTTTGTTCAAACGCATTGACAAAAAAGGGCGGTGTGCGGCCCTGGAGATTCTGGTGGCCACCCCGGCAGTGCGAAATCTCATCCGGGAATCCAAAACCCATCAGATTCCTTCCATGATCCAGACGGGAAAACAATACGGCATGCAGCTGCTGGACGACTCCATCATGACATTGTACAAAAAAGGGTGGATCAGCCCGGATGAAGCCTACAGCAAAGCGAACAACAAAAGTATTTTCCGCCCCTTCCTCAAAAAACCGCCCACGGATTTTACCGAAGCCTGATGGGCGAACATTGACAGGAGAATCATGAAAAAGCAGCAGGTCGATCAGATTTTATCCAGAATGCTGACAGCCCACCCCAATGTGTCCGATCTGAACCTGACACCGGGAAAGCCGCTTCAGGTGGAAAGTTCAGGCAAATTGACACGGGTGCAAATGGATCCGGACTTTGAGCGGTTGACCCCCTTCCAGACGGAAATCATCGCGTTGAACCTGATCCACAATGATCGGAAACTGACCGAAACCCTTCTGAGGGAAGGGTCCTGCGATCTGTCCTACCAGCTGGGCACCCAGGCCAGATTCCGGGTGAACATCTTTTCACGGTCCGGCAAGTATGCCATTGTGCTGCGGAAACTGGAAACCCAAATTCCCACCATTGAAGATCTGAATCTGCCGGCCCCTTTTTTCAAGATGTCAGAAGAAAAAAACGGGATCATTTTTGTGACCGGCGGCACGGGTTCCGGAAAATCCACCTCTCTGGCGGCCTTGCTGGACCGGATCAACGACACCCAGGCCGTGCATGTGATCACCCTGGAAGACCCCATTGAATACCAGCATCCCCAGAAACAGTCCACGTTCAATCAACGGGAACTGGGCATGGATTTCGACACGTTCGCCTCAGGGCTTCGGGCCGCCCTGCGCCAGGCCCCCAAAGTGATTCTGGTGGGAGAAATGCGGGACCGGGAAACCGTGGAGATCGGACTGTCTGCCGCGGAAACCGGCCATCTGGTATTGTCCACCCTGCATACTGTGGATGCCGGACAGACCATCAACCGGATTCTGGGTATGTTTTCCTCCCAGGAGGAAAAACAGATCCGTGTCCGCCTGGCCGACACGGTCAGATGGGTGGTGGCCCAGCGGCTGCTGCCCAAAACCGGTGGCGGCCGGGTGGCGGCGTTTGAAATCATGGCCAGCAACCTGCGGGTAAGAGATACCATTCTCAACGGGGAATCCGAAGGCAAAACCTACAATGAGATCATCATGGCCGGCAAACCCCAGGGGATGGTGACCTTTGACGAGTATATCGTGTCCCTTTTCCGGGAGGGCAAAATTGATGAATCCGTTGCCATGGCCTATGCCTCCAGAAAAGACATGGTGGGCCGGGGGCTGGACAGCATCAAAAGCGCCCGGGGGGAATCCACCACCCAGATCGACTCGCTGGAAATTGACCGGGGCTACAAAGGGGGTCCTGAATCATGAACATACAGTGCAAAAATTGTCATTCCCAGTTCAACATTCCGGACCACAAAATCCCCAAAGACAGGGATGCCGTCCTCAATTGTCCGAAATGCAAGGAAAAAATTATTATCCCGGCCCAAAAAAGCGGGACCGGCACCCCTGCCGGGTCTGGTTCCGGACTCCGGCCGGAAACCGCGGTTCAGAATCAGCCCAGAGCCCTGATTCTGGCTTTGGAAGGACCGTTTCTGCAACCGGCGAAGACTGCGGCCGGGCAATTGGGATATACTGTGGAAACAGCGCCGAACAAGGATGAAGCCATTAAAAAAATGGCCTATCATGTGTATCCGCTGGTCATGCTGGAAGACCGGTTCGATCCGGATGGCGACATTGTTTCAGTGCACATGAACACCCTGGACATGTCCGTGCGGCGATCGATCTGTCTGGTGCTGATGGGCAGTTCCTATACAACCGGCGATCCCATGACGGCATTGCATGCCAGTGTCAACGGGGTGATCGGCCCGGACCAACTGTCACAGATGCCCGGGGTTCTGTCCCAGATGATCCAGGCCCATACCGATTTTTACCGGGTGTACATGGATTCCATGAAAGCAGCGGGCAAGGCCTGATATCTTTTATGACGATAGAATGGTATGAATCCGTTGGAATCCGGGAACGGTTGAAACGGACGGTTTCCTTTTTAAACATCAGCGTGATGATTTTGTCCGTGATGCTGATATTTTCCGAATATCGGTTTGGGTGGGGGGAGCAGGTTCTGGGCCGGTTTCTGGCCGCCATCAATCAAACCCGGCCTGAAAAGGGCGCGGTGTGGGAGCTGGGCCGGGACACCCTGACGGCCCACGAAACCGTGAGCCAGCTGATCGACCGGAAAAGCGATACCAAAGCGTTCGCCCACCGTGCCGATTCTTTTTCCGGTATTGTCCATCATCTGTTGCCCGGAGAATGGGTCACGCTGGACAAGTCGCATTTCAAAGACCTGTATCGGACCCTGCCGTTAACCCATGCCAGGCAGATCCTGGAGCCGGCCCGTCTCATTTGGCTGCTCAACGGGGATGTCACGGACCGCATTTTTTGTGAAGGCCTGAAAAACGGGATAAAGATCTATTTCATCACCACGGAAAACCGGGTGATCCACCAGATTGAACTCACACAGGATACCCTGACGGCCATCACGGAAAAAAAATATCTGAAACACGGCACGCTGGAGTCATTTGATGAATTTTCAGGCCGCATTTATCCGGTAAACCGGTTTTTTGATGCCGTATTTAAGCTGCCTCCGGAAATGATTCCGGACCTGTTGCCGGATACGGGTCTGCTGCTGGATCAGGAAGGCGTCATTTCCCGGGTGGGGATCTGGAACGAAGCCCAAGACGGATTCATTCGGCTGGGCTTTGAATTCCGCCACCTGAACGGGGTCCGGGTGCTGTTTGTCAATGCCAGGGAGTGGACCGTATGGCAGCTGGGCCTGATCCTCAAAGGGGCCCATTCATGAAAGGCATTTCTTCCGGCATATGGAAGGCGGCGCGCCTGGTCTTTTTTACAGGTCTCATGCTGGTTTGTACGGGTATTTTTGGGGTCACCCTCCTGATACTGTATACGGCCTCGGATCTGCCCCGGTTGCCGGAAGATCTGAGCCGGATCATTGAAACCCCCCAGAGCCTTGTGTACAATGCCTCCGGCCAGGTGGTGCTGCGTCTGGGCGAGCGGGAAAGCGTTCCTTTGAACCGGGTGTCTCCTGATTTCATCAATGCCATTGTGGCCACGGAAGACCACCGGTTTTTTCAGCATCACGGCATCAACAAGCTTCGAACGGCAAAGGCTTTGTATGTCACCCTGTTTGAACCCGGCCGGGTGGAGGGGGCCTCCACCATTACCCAGCAGCTGGCCAAAAATCTGTTTTTTTCCTTTGAACAGTCGTTTTCCAGAAAATTCAGGGAGCTTTTGGTATCGTTTCAGATCGAGGTCACCCATTCCAAGGCGGAAATCCTGGAAGTCTATATCAATCAGATTCATTTCGGTGCCGGTGCCCAGGGCATTGAAAAAGCGGCGGACACGTTTTTCGGAAAATCAGCCCGGGATTTGACCCTGTCCGAGGCAGCGCTTTTGGCAGGCCTGCCCAAATCCCCCACGGCCTATAACCCGTTTCGTCATATGGACCGGGCCCTGAAACGAAGACAATTGGTGTTGCAGCGCATGAAGGACACGGGGTATATCTCTGAAGATCAGGCGGCCCTGGCGGCATCGGACATACCGGAACTCAACCGGGAGAAAAAAGATGCCCGAAGCGGGAGTTATTTTCTGGATGCACTGGTCAAGTCGCTGATCGATGTCTATGGCGAAAATGTGGTGTACAACGGCGGCATCCGTGTCTATGCCACCCTGGATCCCCGGCTCCAGGACCTGGCAAAGCTCTCGTTGCGGCAGGGCCTGGATCGGCTGGATCAGGAAATGGGCATTTCAGGTGAAAAACCGTCCCGGCCCCAGGGGGCACTGGTGGCCATTGAACCGGCCACGGGTGCCGTGCGGGCCATGGTGGGGGGGCGTGATTATTTTGACAGTGAATTCAACCGGGCCACCCATGCCCGGCGTCAGGCCGGTAGCGGATTTAAACCGTTTGTCTATTATGCGGCATTTGAAAAAGACGGGCTGCACCCGGGCACCCTGATGACCGATCAATCCGTGACCATTCCCGTGACAGGAGCCCCGGACTGGCAGCCGCGAAATTTTGAACGCAGATTTCAGGGAAATATGGTGTTGAAAACCGCACTGACCCGGTCCGTGAATACCGTTGCGGCCCAGCTGGTTCAACGCACCGGGCCGGATGCCGTGATTGATACGGCCAGAAGATGCGGCATCAACAGCCCGATGCAGGATGTCTTTTCCATTGCCCTGGGCACTGCCGATGTCACGCCGCTGGAAATGACGGCCGCATTTTCCGTGTTTGCCAACTCAGGGATCCGGCATGATCCGTTTTTGTTCTGGCGGGTGGAGGACGCCTTTGGCCGGGTTCTGTTCGAACACATTGTTCAGGACCAGCCCGTGCTGGACCCGGCCATCGCCTACCAGGTGGTGGATATGATGAAAGCAGTGGTGGACACCGGTTCCGGCCGAAGGGTCCGGGACCATGGGTTCACCCGGTCCTGTGCCGGAAAAACAGGCACTTCCAACAATTTCATGGATGCCTGGTTTACCGGATTCACCCCGACCTTATGCACTTCCGTATGGGTCGGATTTGACAAGCGGGACCCGCTGCGGGACAAAAACGGGGCCGGAATTACCGGCGGCAGGGGCGCGGCCCCGATTTGGGCCCGGTTCATGCAACAGGCACTGGCGGATGAACCGGAAAGGAATTTTCCGGTGCCAAGGGAGATCCGGTTTGAAAAAATAGATCCGGATACGGGGTGTCCCATGGATTCCCGGGATTCCCGCCCCGGAATTATTGTGGCTGTGAAACGAGGACAGGTTCTTTGTGGAGAAACCGTTCGGTGATCCCATGGTTGAGAAATATCAGTATCCGGCTCTGGCTGACCCTGATGGTGGCAGTGCCGGCTTGTTTTTATTTTTTGCCCTGGTTCAGTCAATTGAGTTCCCGTCCGTGGCAGGCGGGGTTTTTTATCGGTTTGACCGGTGTCTGTTTCGGTGTGATCAGTGCTTTGATGCATCTGGCCGGCGTCCGGATGATTCAAAAACGGATTCATGAGGCAAAAGTGTGGGAACAGGCCGGTATTCCGGCCCGGGCTGAAAAAAAATACCTTCAGGCGGTCCGGATCTATGATTCGTTTTTACCGTCTCCGGTCCGATCAAAAAAATTGACATTATTGATGACCCGGTCTCTGGCCCGGTTTGCACTGACATTTGACAGAAAATCCGATGCTTTCAGGCAGGCGGTCTGGGTATATCTGTCATTGGAACCCCATGATGATGCATTGGCGGCCCTGTGGCTGGAACAGCTGGCAAAAGATGACGAGGTGACAACCAGAGACCAGGCCCTGCTGACCCGTCTGGCTCAGACGCATCACAGAAATTCCGGATTGGTGCCGCTGCTGGCCCGGGTTTTTCTGGACACCGGGCGAATGGATTTCATTGCCAGACAAGTGTATGCAAAGGTGATGGAAGATCCTGATTTAAAGATCGATTTTCAGCAGGATATTCAAAGGCTGACAGGCACCCCGTTCCGGAAAAAGGCGGTCTATTCCGATGAGGCGATCCGGGAAGCATCCGGAAAACAAGCCATTTCAGGAAAAACAATCAGGCCATCCGTGCCTGTTGCCGGGATCCTGGAAAAAATCCGGCAGGCAGGGCGAAACCTGCGTTACCGCGTTGCCGGGGCCGGGTGGGCAGCGATTCCTTTTATAAACCCGCATGATGGGTCCGGCCGCCCCATTCAGGCCCGGTGGCGGTTTTATCTGAAAGCCGGCATCATAGGGGCGTTGTGCGCAGGAGCGCTCATGTTCATCTTTTATCCGGTGTTTTTTGTTGACGAGCCGGAACCCGTGGAAAAAACCAAAACCGTGATTGAAGAACGTGTGCCAAAACCCTTTACCATTCAGGTGGCGGCATACTTGAAAGAGAACCATGCCAGACAGTTTGTGGTGAATTTGACGCAAAAGGGTGTGGATGCAAGGATAAAAACAACCACGGGCGGCGGCAACACCTGGTATCTGATCCAGGTGTCTGAATTTGAAGACAGGCAAATGGCGGCTGCATACGGCAACCATTTGATATCAGAAAATATTATTGAAGAGTTTTTTGTGAGTAACAAAGACTGAAAAGGAGTGTCACCATGATCGTTGTTTCCAATGTCACCTATCCCCCGGAAAGCACCAAAGAGATTGCCAAACGGTACCTGACCGCCCCGCCTCTGCCGGATTTCATCACCAAAAAAGGCCCTTACATCTCGGCCAGCAAACGCACGGGCATGCATTCTTTGACCTATTATGAACTGGATAACAGCCGGCTGGCAGAAGGATTGCAGGCCATCGGGGACAGCCTGGCCATTTATTTCGGTGTGCCGGGATATCAGTATGAGATCAAACCTTATTTTGAACTTGAAGAGGGGTTGAGCATCCTGGGGCTGTAAGTCGGAACCATTTAGACAAACAGGCTTAAATTGGGAACAGACAGGGTTTTGGGGCAGGGAACAAACAGGTCGTCAATGCGCTGTTTCATCTCTTCCATGGTTTTGGCCTGGTTGATTTGTTTCAGCAGAAACAGGGAGAACTTGAAATTGGCGCAGAAATAGGGGGCGAATTTCTTGAACAGCTTCAGGTTGAAAGGGGCTGGATAGTGATGGTCCAGCAGGTCGAGCAGGTGCCGGGCCGTGGTGTGATAGATCGCTTCATCCACTTGCGCAGCATTCGTCCACCGGGCGAAAATCCAGGGTTGCGCCACAGCCATGCGGCCCAGTGACAGGCCCTGACATTTGGTTTGTGTCAGCATACGTATCCCATCTTCCATGGTGAAAACATTGCCGTTGCCAAAGACGGGGATGGCCACGGCCTGGTTCACCCTAGTGATGGCATCCCATCGGGGCGGCCGGTTGCGGCGGTCCGGCGCCACCCGGGGGTGAAAGGTCAAAGCATCAGCCCCGGCATGTTCAAACCGTGAGGCCATGTCTGCGGCAAATTGCGGGTCATCCGCCCATCCCGTGCGGAATTTGACAAACACGGGAATGTCCACGGCCTGTCTGACGGCCGCCACAATGCGGACCGCCTGGTCCGGGGTTTTCAGCAATGCGGCCCCGCACCCTTTTTTACAGATGGCCGCCACGGAACACCCGAAATTCAGGTCCACCCCGAAAAAGCCCTCTTTTTCGATGCGCCGGGCGGCCCGGGCCATGTCGTCCGGATCGGATCCAAAGATCTGGCACACCGTGAAGGGCAGTTCCCGGGTGCGCCAGCGAAACACCATGGATATGGCCGGGTTTTCATGGGGAACGGCTTTGGCCGAACACATGCCCGTGAACAGCAGTGCGCACCCCCCCTGTTCTGCAATCAGTTCCCGGAACGCCACATGTCCGATGCCGGCCATAGGGGCCAGAACCATGCGGCCGTTGATGGTTTTGTCGCCGATGGCCAGCGGGGTTTTCAGGTATCGGGCCAGATCGGATGGGGTCATTGTCTGTTAAATTCCATGGTTTCGGGTCGATAAAGATGCGCAAGAACATAGTGACCGTGGGTGAAAATGTCAATCCCGGTGGATGAAATGACCTGTGCCGGACGGCCTGCTGCTGATCGGCCCGGGCCTTTCTTGTGAATCCGGGTGAATTCCGATGGTTACGCGTCTGCTGAACATCCTGATTTTAATTAGCATTCTATTATAATCAATTAAGGTTGACTTTCATTAGGTGATCCCACTATAGATAGAGATTGTGAAAACAATGGGTCAACCAGGTGTAAAAAAGGGAGGATCAGAATGAAAATATTGAAAATCGATCATCTGGGCATTGCCGTCAACAGCATTGACGGCCGGAAAAATTTCTGGACACACGGGCTGGGGCTTTCTTTGGAAGGCAAGGAAACCGTTGAAGAACAGAAAGTGACCACCGCATTTCTGCCCGTGGGGGAAAGCGAGGTGGAGCTCCTGGAATCCACAGCCCCGGACGGGCCCATTGCCAAATACATCGAGAAAAAAGGCGAAGGCATCCAGCATGTGGCGTTTCAGGTGGAAAATATCGAAGAGGCCCTGGCCGAACTCAAGGAAAAAGGGATTCAGCTGATCGATCAAACCCCCAGAAAAGGGGCCGGCGGTGCCAAAATCGCGTTTCTGCACCCCAAGGCCACGGCCGGGGTGCTGGTGGAGTTGTGTGAACGGTAACAAAGAAAATAACCAACCCCTGACATAACCTGTGACAGACAAATCTGGAGGATAACCATGTCTCATCCGTCTGATATTCAAAAATGGGAAGCGCTGGCCGAAAAGGAACTGCGGGGAAAACCGCTGTCGTCTCTGACTAAAAAAACACCCGAAGGGATCGACATCAAACCCTTGTACACGGATCTGGACACCCAAGACCTGGCATGTGCCGGCACCCTGCCGGGATTCGATCCCTTTGTCCGGGGACCCAAAGCCACCATGTATGCAGGAAGGCCCTGGACCATCCGCCAGTATGCCGGGTTTTCCACGGCAAAGGAATCCAACGAATTTTACCGCAAAAACCTGGCCGCCGGCCAGAAAGGGCTGTCCGTGGCCTTTGACCTGGCCACCCACCGGGGCTATGATTCGGATCATCCCAGAGTGGCAGGCGATGTGGGCAAAGCCGGCGTGGCCATCGATTCCGTGGAAGACATGAAAATTTTGTTCGATCAGATCCCTTTGGACCAAATGTCCGTGTCCATGACCATGAACGGGGCCGTGCTGCCGATTCTGGCCGGGTATATCGTGGCGGCCGAAGAGCAGGGGGTCAGCCATGAGCAGCTCACGGGCACCATTCAAAACGACATTCTCAAGGAATATCTGACCCGCAACACCTATATCTATCCCCCGGAACCGTCCATGCGGATCATTTCCGACATCATCGGGTTCTGTTCGGATCATATGCCCAAATTCAACACCATCAGTATTTCCGGGTACCACATCATGGAAGCCGGGGCCGATTCCGTGCTCCAGACCGCCTTTACCCTGGCCGACGGGCTGGAATATGTCAAGGCGGCCCTGGCCACGGGCCTGGATATCGACAAGTTTGCCCCCAGGCTGTCTTTTTTCTTCGGTATCGGCATGAATTTTTTCATGGACATTGCCATGCTCAGAGCGGCCCGGTTTTTGTGGGCCGAGCTGATGAGTCAGTTCAATCCCAAAAACCCCAAATCCAAGATGCTGCGGACCCACTGCCAGACATCGGGGTGGAGCCTGACCCAGCAGGATCCTTACAACAACATTGTCCGCACCACCCTGGAGTGCCTGTCCGCCGTGCTGGGCGGCACCCAGAGCCTGCACACCAACTCCTTTGACGAAGCCGTGGGCCTGCCCACGGAACTCTCTGCCCGGATTTCCCGCAACACCCAGATCATTGTTCAGGAGGAATCCCATATCTGTGATGTGGTGGATCCTCTGGGCGGGTCCTATTATGTGGAAACCCTGACCCAGAACATCATCGACGAGGTCCGAAAGATCCTGCAAGAGATCGAGGACCTGGGCGGCATGGCCAAAGCCATCGAGTCAGGCATGCCCAAGATGCGCATCGAAGAGGTGGCGGCAAAGCGCCAGGCCCGCATCGACCAGGGCAAGGATGTGATTGTGGGCGTCAACAAATACCGGGTGGACGATGAAACCCCGATCCCGGTGAGAGAAGTGTCTGAAGAGGTGCGCAACGAACAGGTGGCCCGCCTGGAACAGACCCGGAAAACCCGGGACGGCGAGGCTGTGAAAAAAGCCCTGGATGAGATCACAGCGGCGTGTGAAACCGGGGGCAACCTTTTGGCCGCCTGCCTGCCCGCCGTCCGGGCCAGAGCCACGGTGGGGGAGATCTCCGATGCCATGGAAAAGGTGTTCACCCGGTTTGTGGCCACCACCCAGTGTATTTCCGGGGTGTATGCCCAGAACACGGACCCGGAGATTCTGGCATCGCTGCGCAAACGCACGGCGGATTTCGAGAAAAAAACCGGCCGGCGGCCCAGAATTTTGTTGTCCAAAATGGGCCAGGACGGCCATGACCGGGGCGTCAAGGTGATTGCCACGGCATATGCGGATTTCGGGTTTGACGTGGATTTAGGCCCCATGTTCCAGACCCCGGAGGAAGCCGCCAAAATGGCCGTGGAAAACGATGTCCATGTGGTGGGGGTGTCCAGCCTGGCCGCCGGCCATAAAACCCTGGTGCCCCAGGTGATCGATGAACTGGAAAAACAGGGAGCGTCCGACATCCAGGTGGTGGTGGGCGGTATTATCCCGCCCGGGGATTATGCGTTTTTGAAAACGGCCGGCGCGGCCGGCATTTTCGGGCCCGGTACCGTGGTGACCGATTCCGCCAACCAGATTTTGAATATCCTGGGGGCGTAAAAAATGCCGGAAATGGATCTGGAAACCCTGATTCAGGGGGTCAAAGACCGGAACCGGCGCATGATCGCCAAAACCATGACCCTGATCGAAAGTAGGGTGCCGGCCCACCAGGAGATGGCGGCAAAGATCATGGAGCAGATTCTGCCCATGGCCGGCAACAGCACCCGGTTGGGCGTCACGGGTGTGCCCGGGGTGGGCAAGAGCACGTTTATTGAAAATTTAGGGGTCTATCTGGCGGATGCCGGCCACCAGGTGGCCGTGCTGGCCGTGGACCCCTCCAGCCGGCGCAGCGGTGGATCCATTCTGGGGGACAAGACCCGGATGGAAAAACTGGCCGTCCACGCCAACGCCTTTATCCGGCCGTCCCCTGCCGGCGAGACCTTAGGGGGTGTGGCCGCCAAAACCCGGGAGACCATGCTGGTGTGCGAGGCGGCCGGTTTTGATGTGATCCTGGTGGAAACCGTGGGCGTGGGCCAGTCTGAAACGGCCGTGGCCGCCATGGTGGATTTTTTCCTGGTGCTCATGATCGCCGGGGCCGGGGATGAGCTCCAGGGTATCAAAAAAGGGGTCCTGGAACTGGCGGACGGCATTGCCATCAACAAGGCGGACGGGGACAACCAGGACCGGGTGGCCCGGGCCAAAAAAGACCTGGAAAACGCCATGCACCTGATCCTGCCGGCAACCGCCTCCTGGCAGACCCCGGTGATGACCTGCTCGTCCGTTGAAAAAAACGGCACCGTGCCCGTATGGGAAAAAGTGCGGGCACATCAGGACATTGTCAAGCGGTCCGGGGAGTTTGACCAGCGCCGCAAAAGTCAGGCTCTGGAGTGGATGTGGACCCTGGTGGAAGACGGGTTGAAAAGACGTTTTCATAACCACGAAGCCATCTGTAGGCAAATTCCGGTGCTTTCCCAGCAGGTCCGGGATGAGAAGATCACTCCTTCGGCTGCGGCTGAGAAACTTCTCTCATATTGGTAAAGATGTTTGAGAATGTCGTCCGCATGCATACCCAATAAATTTATGGTCAAGAATTGTCCGTCAAGAAGCTCTCCAATGCCTGAGAGAAATTTAGGATCACATGAATTTGTATTATTGCGAAAACGTCCTCTTCCCTCGGTTGAGTAGATTTCGCAGCAACCCTGGAAGTTGATCGGCTGTTTTCGCAAATTGAACCAGTTTGCCGTATTCGGATTTTAGAAGGGTCTGGTTTTCCTCGCTGCAGTTCACACCAATGGTTAAAAGTAAGACTCTGTTCTCTTTGCAAAGATTGATAGCCTCTTGAACAGGACAACCCCAATTGGAGGCACCATCCGTAATGTGGATGAAAATCGGTTTTTTATTTTTGCTTTTGATTCTTTGGACCAGGGTCTTGAGAATTTCACCGGACGCGGTTTTCCCATGGGGCTGGATGGTATAAAATTTTCCTTTTTTGTAAAGTTCTGTCAGCAGACAACGGTCACGGACTTCATTATAGGCAAAAAGACTTGCTTTTTTATTGAATTTTTCGATGGCCAGAAACAGGGTCTGAAATATCTCCTGGGTATGTTCCCATTTGTTGGTCGCTGCCATTGATCCGGTGGCGTCAATGATGAGAGTGATATCATTGAGCAGATTGAATTCATTTTTTTTGATATTGAATATCGTCCCTGATGTGTGTGCCCGGTAAAGTCTCCGTCGATCAATACTACCGCTGGTAAGTCCCCGGTTGTAAATGTTTTCCCGGACCGCCACGGCCTTGAACACCGAGGCCAGGTCCTGAAGCAGTTTTTTGTTTACATAATTGTCGGCTGGCAGCACGATATGATTTTCTTCCACGGCAACTGCTGAGCTGTCAATCATCTGTTCTTTTAGAATGTCTTTGATGGGAGAAATTTCTTTTTTGACAACTTTTCCCAATTTTTCGGAAAAAATCAGTTCCGGCAGGGTCAAGGATTTTTTTATCCCTTTCAGATGCTGGGCTTCCTGTTTTCTGGCCTGCAAAAATACATCAGAATTATCAATGGGCCAGAATTTGATATAGGCGAACAGTTCTTCCCAGGTTGACAAGTACAGTTTGGACCGGAAATCGCATCGTTCCGAGACCCCGTTGATTTTCGGACATTCTTGAATCAGGGCCGGGACCATATTGTTTAATATCCGGATCGGTTTTTTGTAAAATTTTTCAAGACTAGATTGTCCCATCAATCTCCGGGCCGAGGTGTCGGTATATTCTTCCAGATACCGGGCCTCCCTCCTTTGCGCAGCAATGTCCCACCATATGGCAAACAGTTCAGCCAGAGAAGGAGGATGGGAAGTGACATCCAGTGCATCCTGAATTTTTTTCTTCCTCGATTTTTCAGTATATACACTCAATATTGTCTGGTTTGAAAGATTGTCAAAATATACGCTTTCGCATGTTTTAAAATACAATTCGAATTTGTACATATAGCGGAAAGACAGGTTCAATCTTGATTTTGCGAGCTTAAGTGCATAATCGCTCATTTCAATATTTTTATAGGCCAGATGAATTGCCTGTCCCACCAGTTTGTCTGTTTCTGAGGCTGGTACCGGATATTTGCCAAGCACAGGGTTCGGGTCTATGATGATTTCACTTTCAATGGTGTCTTTCCATGACACTGTCCCGGCATTACGTCCGACATGGGATACGACTTTTCTGAGAGAAACCAGAAGTTTCGCAAGTTCAAGGGTTTCCACTGGTGATTTGTCTCTTCGCCAGAACTCTGAATATCCATCCTCCTCAGCAATTTTGAAACACTGTGGGCTTTCCCTGTTTTTTTTAGAACTTTCGGTATTCATAACTGTCTTTTTCTAAATATCCATGTTTGACATGCAGGGATAGCAAAATGGATTCCAGAGTTTCCTTGCTGGTCTGCAGACACGTGGTCAAAGCTTCTTTGAGTGTGGCTCCCACCGCAACCATTTCTCCGATCATGAGAACGGTCCGGGTTGAAACCTCCACCGAAAGTTCAAAATCACTCCTCAAGGTGTTGACCGCGTCAATAATGGTATCTGCCTGTTCGACACCGACATGGGTTTTATTGATTAGCACTTCTTTTTCAACGTCATTAGGAAGGAAGTCCATCAGAATGACATGAAATCTGTCGCGAAGAGCTGGGTCAAGGAGTTCTGTACCGACAAAATCATCTCCTTCGTTCAAGGTGGCGAAAAAGATCACTCCGGGCGCAACTTTCAGCAAACCCAGCTCATCCATCCAGACCTGTCGGTCATCGGACAGAATTGAAAAAAGCATATTCAGCGCCTTGGGGTTTTCGGGCCGGTTGATTTCTTCAAGATGAATAATGCAGTTGGGGGTTTGAAGGGCCATTGGGAACAGAAATTGTTTATAACGGGTTTCACCATTTTCCAGGGTATATTCGCCAAAAAGCTGTCCAGGTTCTGAAAGGATGCCTACCTGAAACGTGGCCAGAGGTTTTTTATGCACAGCTGCAAATTGTCTGACAATAGAAGATTTTCCGCATCCTTGCCGTCCTGCGACAAGGATATTCACTGGGTGTTTTTCAGAAATTTTGTGGAGTCTGTCCAAGAGGTTCAGTGTATTGCTGTCCGCATAAAAAAAAGGATCATTTTCAGGAACTGTCAGGGTGGCATTTGTTTTATCGTTCAATTCATCACCTATGTATTGAAGTTGATTGAAAGTGATCGGGTTTCAAAGTCATTATTTTGCAAGGTACAATAGACCATATCACTTTGTGAGAACTGTATCGGTCTGATTTAATGAAGACTTGTCTGAGATGTGGTCTTCAACCCAGGCGATCCACATTTTCACATCAAGGCCGTAGGACGTCAGTATGGTTTGAGCGATTTTCGCTTTTTCTTCAGGATAACTTTCTCCAATGGGAAACGGGTAGTCAATGCCTACAAGGCGATAGGACTGACCTGCAAACGGATGAGCCGGCAACAGATAAACCGTTTTTAGACCCAGTGATTGGATGTATTTTCCGGTTGCCTGAAGATTTTCTTCAGAATCATTCACTCCAGGAAGGAGCGGTACACGTATGTATGTGGTAAGATCATTCCGGGATATAATTTTTTCAAGGTTCTCTAAAATCAGATCGTTTGAGACACCGGTAAAATTAATGTGTTTTTTGCGGTCAAGGTGTTTAAGATCGTACAGGACATAATCTGTATAATCCAGAATTTTTTCCAGAATGGGCCAGGATTGATATCCGCTGGTATCCAAAGCGGTGTTGATCTTTTTTTCCTTTGCCGCCTTCAGCAAGGCCATGGTGAATTCCGGTTGGGCCGTAGGTTCTCCTCCGGAAAGGGTCAGGCCGCCGCCCGACTCATTGTAAAATAAAATGTCTTTTTCAACTTCATCCATAACTTCGTCCACGGTCATGAATTTTCCACTGACGACCAAGGCATCGAAATCACAGACTTCAACACATTGGAAACAGTTCAGACATTTTTCTTTGTTGATGGTAATGATTTTTGAACCGATTTTTCCTTTCCAGCCTTTTTGATCGGGATATGTCGGTGCTTTTCGGGTTTCGGTCATGGCATCGGCCGGACATATTGTTCTGCAATTCCCGCAGTTGATGCAGTTGGGCCAGAAATGAAACACTTCAGGAAAGTGTCTTACTCCTTCCGGATTGTGGCACCACTTGCAGTTCAGCCGGCAGCCTTTCAGAAACACCGTGGTTCGAATGCCCGGTCCGTCATTGGAGGCAAATTTCTGTATATTGGTGAGGATGCCCATTTGCTGTTTCATTTTCATTGTACTCCGATCAACCCGCCGATGGTTGTCTGCCAGGGCCCGCCCTTCCTTATGATGTCTTTATAATCTTCTATCTCTTTTCTAAAAATATTGGGAAAAGTATCAAAATAACCTTTTCTGCCGATATTTCCGAATTTTTTAGCCGCAAAATTGTGAAACGGGAGAAGATCTATGCCGCAGATGTTTTTACCCAAGGTTCTGGCAAATGTGACAATGTCTTTGGGATATTGAATATCCCAGAAATTCACCGAATGGATAATGGGTAGTCTGAGGCGCATCGGGATACCAGTCTGGGACATTTTTTTGGCATTTTCCAGAATCAGCTGGTTGGATACGCCGGTCCATTTTTTGTGTTTCTGATCGTCCAGGGATTTGATATCCAGCATTATCAGGTCTACATATTTAAGAATGGGTTGACTGGAATTCCAGTTGGCAAATCCACAGGTATCCAGGACGGTGTTTAATCCTTCTTTTTTGGCTCGCTTTAGCAACGCCAAGGTCATATCCGGATGCATGAGGGGTTCTCCGCCCGAAACCGTGAACCCGCCTCCGGAAGACTTATAAAAGATGTCGTCTTTCAAAACGTCGTCGAAGATGTCTTCTACGCTTTTCAAGGTGCTGACGAAAGTCAAGGCATCATGGGTGCAAACATCCACACAGACCATGCATCGTGTGCATTTTTCGCGGTCGATACGAGGGGGATCAATTGCTTCGATTTCCTTTTCAACGGAAAAAGCGGGGGGAGGATGATGTCCCCGAAGGCTTGTGGGAATGGACCCATCCCCATCCCCGAATCGGACACTCTGGACAGGATTTTCCACATATTGAATCCGGGGTGGAATAATGACATTTTCCGGGCAATGCTCAGCACAGTCACCACATTTTACGCATTTGTCCTCGTGATAGAAAAATTCCTGAAAGGTATGGATGTTTTCCGGATTGTGGCACCATGCGCAATTCAATGGACAGCCTTTTAAAAAAACAGTAGTCCGGATGCCGGGGCCATCATTGACAGAAAAATGTTGTATATGTGTAACCAGATGTTTTATATCGGAGTCACTAATTGTCATGATTGTCCACCCTTCGTTATTTGAAATTAGAACTTACAGCAGGTTTTTAATATCTTTCCATGATTCACCAGCTTCAAATTTCGGACAAGCCTCCATGGCTTTTTGTACCATCTTTCCCCTGATGGCTGTCTTGGTCTTCTGAGTAACAGAGAGCTGCATTCTTTCCACCAGGCATACACCGGTGGTGGGATCTCCGGTAGGGGAGGGGGTGAGGAATTTACATTCTTTACAGGTTGCCATCAATCTACTCCTTAATTAAAAAATAATGGATTAGGGGTCATCCCCGGACGGTCGGTCAAAAGTCCGGGGATGATTTAAACAATCAAGAATTCAGCTTATCCAGCCGCAATATCCTGTTCCGTGCGTGCCATAATCGTATCCTGGGAATATCGTGCAAGGTCAATGAATTTTGCACTGTAGCCCGCGATCCGAACCAGCATATCAGTATGTTTTTCAGGTTCTATCTGTGCGGCTTTCATATCCTCTGTTGAAATTACATTGAACTGGACATGATCAATGTCCAGTTCATGCCATGTTTTCATGTAGGCGTGCCAGATATCGAAACCGGCATCACTGTTCATGAGGACCGTTGATAAGCGCTGATTCAACAGAATACCCTTATGTTTTGATGCGTTGATCTTGGACACGGATTTGAGTACAGAGGTGGGACCGTTTTTATCACAACCCATGTAAGGAGAGATGCCGCCGTCATCCAGGGCTTCGCCGGCATACCTGCCGTTGGCCGTAGCGGCCGTTTTGGGGCCATTGACGATATAACCCGCCACAGACTGGGCCAGCGGTAATGGAAAAGTGCCTGAATAGGTGGTGTTTCTTTTCCATTCATCGGCCACCAGGTCATAATACTTGGTGGCAATCTCGTCGACATAGGGATTATCATTGCCGAATTTTGGTGCGTTCCAGAAATCAAGGCGCATTTCTTCTTTGTCTTCCCAATTGTTCCGTAACGCATCCATCAGTTCCGTCATGGTATATTTTTTTTCGTCAAAGACCAGCTTTTTGATGGCTGCCATGGAGTCAACGACGACAACACTGCCGCCGATGAGGTTGTGCCAGGGGTTGGCCACTTCAGCCAGTTCATTGCCATCCATTCCTTTTTCAACGCATCCATCATCAATACTTGAAATGAATGGACAGCAAAGATATTTGGATTCCATGATACGACCTACGTCTTTGGACCTCAGGCTGAGTTCAATGGCATACCTGAGCTGTAACTTCACTGCCTCCCAGACCTGTCCAAAGCTGGCAAAATCTTCGGCATTTCCGGTTTCGGGACCCAATTGCATATTAGTGAAAAATTCGTCGAACCCATTGGTCAAGGCAATTTCCATAGCTTTTGCCGGATATACGTCTGATCCGCCTTCACTGCGAGTTTTCTGTGTGCCTCTCCGTCCCGTGATGCCAGGGGACATGCACAGCACAAGTGCCCAGTCTCTGGCAACCTCTTCAGGAACATTGAAATATTTGATCAATTGCTGGGTGTTCATCTCATCATTTTTAATGGAGGGGAATCCAAATCCTTTTTTGATGCAGTTAAAAACCTTTTTTTTGGTTTCCACATTACCTTTTTCATTCCAGCGGAAGCCAATGGACGGTTCTGTGGTGATGATACTTTCTGCAGCCTCCAGAATGGCATTGGTGCAGTCATTGCTGGCATCTGACCCATCCGGATTGATCCCGCCAAGGGTGAGGATGAACAGGTCGTTGGAACCTGCGAAAAACTCCCTGAGTTGTCTACCCCTGGTGCTGCCGTGTTCGGAAACTTTGAGCCTTTCGCATTCGAAAAGTTCAACAGCCTCTTCTCGGGTCATGGGTTGCTCGGTTTTGTCAATCACACTCTTTTGAAAATAGGGCCAGAGAAGCTTGTCTTCTTTGTGCCCATAACCGCTGCTGTAACGTTCGATACTGTGACAAAGAAGGAAAGTGAACCATTTGGATTGCATGGCATCTTTCAAGCCTCTGGCGGGATAGGCGGGGACGTGTCGGCAGATCTCTGAAATTTCGAGCAGCTCTTCTTTTCGTTTTGGATCGGTCAAAAAATTTTCAGCGATAATTTTAGCCAGCCTGGCGTGCCTTTGGGCCCATCCTACCACTGCTTTCATGGCAATGAGCATGGCCTGCCACTGGTCTATCTTGTCCAGATAATGCAGTTTCTTCGGCGCATTCCAGGGAGATTCGCGTATTTCCGTTTCAGCATCAGCAATTTTCTGTTCAACGACTTCGATTCTTTTCAGCAGCCCATCTTCAATAACGGATTCATAATTGGGCACAATGCTGGAAAAGGCTGTGACAAACATGGGTGGTTGGACTATAGTTGCGGAATACAGGACCCCAATTTCTTCAGGGGTGAAATATTTTTCCGCTTTTCTCTGAATGGTATAAGGTCTCCAGTATTCTGCGATTTCCCGCATTTCTTCCTTATGCTCGCAGTAATGGCTTTCAACCATATCCACTGTTGAAAAATAGGAAAGTTCCGGATATATTGGAAAGTAATCAGGATGTTCCGTATTGCCCCCTACGATCAGCTCTTCGTCCTGGATGTGGATGGTAATGTTTTTAAGGATGTTCTCAAGTCCTCTGGCCCGGAGGATGCAGTTGGGCTCTCCGATATTTTCTTTGTGAGCCTGGGTGATAAGTCTGGCGCGTTCCACTCCGGCCTTTACACTAGGGTCTACATATTCTCCTCCTGCGACATGTTTGAAGCGGCATCGGTTTTTAAGTCTTGCGGTTCTTTCTGTTGTCGGCATGATCGTACCTCCTGTCTGGCATTTTTAATGCTTAAATGATTGATTCAACGAAGATGGGGGTCAGTTTCTGGGCCTGTAACGTTGACAGGCCTCACTGTTTTCCGATACCGGCTTGGACAGCCAGAATTTGCCTTTTGTATCCTGCTGCTGTTCAACGCAATCCCCTTTGCCAGGTTCGAAATCCATATCCTTCTCAGGAATTGGAAAGAAAAAAGTGCATTTTTCACATTTGGGCATTTTTGATCCTCCTTGCTTAAGATTCTTTGGTGTAAAAATTACCGTATTGCAAAACTCGCTTCGGCGGATTGCAGTATTTGTCATGTTCCCAGTGAATAGCGATCTTTTTGGAAACATGTCAATGTACGCGATACAAAATGCTTTTTTAAATTTTTTGAATGAACGTTACCTCCTCAAGTCGTCTTTATCGAACCAATGACAAGATCAGAATGTTAAACCGCTCAGCTTTGAATATCAATGTTGATTTTTAAATTATTGAGTTTTATTCAATCAATTAAAAAAGGTCTTGTCAAGATGTTTTTTTTGAAGAAACGACAAAATTTGAATTTTAAAGAGAAAATAATATATATATTCAATGGTGCTTTATGGTTGGCGATGACAGTGGGCTTGGTTGTGTTGCTCAGCGCGTGTTGTGGTGTGTCGACTCATGATTTGTTGAATATTGCTCAAAACTAAAATGGTTGAATAATATTCTAAGTCTGCTATAATCCAAAATATCATTAGAGGTTCGAGTGATTGATTGACGTTTGAGAGCGTGTTGTTTTGCTGGAGTTATCAGTAAAGTCTGGGAGAACATAGGAGAACATATTTGAATGGAAAATAAAAACGGAAAAAAACAGGCCATCCTTCGGGCGGCTCAGGAAATATTTGCAGAAAAGGGGCTTGCAAACGCCACTATTTCTGAGATTGCAAAAAAGGCGGATGTTGTTGATTCAATAATATATCATTACTTTACAAACAAACAGGATCTTTTGTTTTCTTCGATAGAGGAGCTGATTGAAAAGTCTCATGAGGAGCTTTTGTTTCACTTCAAAGGCCTTTGGGGGCCGGTATCTCAACTTGGGAAGATGGTCTGGTTTCATTTGTACGAGAATGATTTTAGCTCCGGTGATGCGCGTAAGATGAAGAATCTTTTGTTTGAATGCCGTTCTAATAAAGACTATTATAGCCATTCTGGATATAAGGCGCTTCAACGATATGCTGGGGTTATGCTGGATATATTGAAAAAAGGAGTCAAGGAAAAATATTTTCGAGAAGATCTTGAGATAAATATTACCAGGGACATGATTTTTGGTTTTTTGGATGAAGAATCGTTGAGTTGCCTGGCATACAGGGAAATTGATGAAACTCTTCCTGATTTTGAATCCATCATGTCACTGATCATGGCTATGATAGGGATTGACACAGATGGAATGAATCCTGTTATGAATCTTGAGGTCGCGGCCGCAGTGAAAAATAACAGAAATGGTAAAGCTGAAAGGGTTTCTGAAGCTGCTGTGTCAATTTTTGCCCGGAAAGGTCATCGAAAAACGACTATGCTCGAGATAGCAGAGCATGCAGGGGTTGCAGAAGGGACAATATACGAATATTTTAAAAACAAGCAGGAGTTGCTGTTTTCCATCCCCAGGAATAAATTTTTGTCTTATCAGTTACAATTGAAAGGGGTTTTTGCGTCAAAGGATCCCCTGGAGAAGCTTAGATCGTTTGTCTGGGAATATTTTCGGATTTTTTCATCAGACAGTGATTTTTTGATGATTTTTTTATGTGACATCAAGCTGAATAAGCGATTCTACAATACTGAAGCATTCGGCGCTTTTTTAGACACCAGTGAGATTTTATATGATATTTTAGATGAGGGGAAAACTTGCGGTGTTTTTCGCCAGGATTTGAGTAACAGAGTGTTCCGAAATCTTTTTTTGGGTGCTTTTTCCCATCTTTGTATCCGCTGGTTTGTGCTTGAACGGGTCTCGCCCATTCGAATGATGTCGGAGCTGGCTTCCGTTACCAATCTCCTTTGCCGGGCCGTAGTTCCGAAATCTGAAAAAATTATCGATGGTTAGGGTGTGTTGAATTGAACAAACGCGGTTGAAACATTGAGGTCGGTTGTAAGAAAGTGGTTTATATTCCCGATTAGGGGCATTTAGTTTCTATCAGGGTTTTTAGTGAAAGTTGATATCTACCATCCTGCAAGACATAATTCTGCCATCAAAAATGATATTTTGATGAAAATTCAATTTAATTTTTCAAAAACGATGGCTTTGCCTCTTTCGTTATTTAGGCAAATAAAGTGTTTTTCTAAAAAGCTTCTTCAGCGTGTCAAATAATAGCTATTTTTTTCAAAGGGTTATCAAAAAAAATCATTTATTTTTCTTTTGCGTAAAAAAAAATGTATCTTTTGCGCTTGACACGCTCAAAACCATGTGATTGAATATTCCTCAATAATGATTAGAAATAAGTTTCTATCAATAGTATGAAATTTATAATAATTAAATTGGTCTTTAATTTCAGTATATTGAAAAATAAATGCACATTGTTTTTCATTCAACCATTATGAGGAGGCTCCATGGCTGAGAAAAAAAAGGTAAAAAAAGAAAAAGAACCGGATATTACATTTTATCATCCAGATTTATTAGCGGTTCCGGAAAACGAACCTCCCTATCTGAAAGGGTATAAATGTAAAAAATGCGGTCAACTTGATTTCCCCAAAGTAGCCCCATGCCCCAACTGCTGGGGGGAAGAATTTGAAATGGTGCCGTTATCCAGAAAAGGAATTTTGTACAGCTTTTCCGATTTGTATATCGGTCAGCCGGGTTTGGAAACGCCCTATATTTGTGGTTATATTGATCTGCCTGAGAATGTCAGAATTTTCGCCATGCTCAAAGGCGAGGTTAATACATTCAAATGCGATGAAGAAGTTGAGTTGACAACAGGCCAGATCAGAATGAATGCTGATGGCTTGCCGATCACCAGTTACATGTTCCAGAAAGCTTAGGAGACTCAAATGAAATTACAGAGAGATGTATATATTGCAGGCGTCGGAGAAACAGTTTTCGGCAAGCATAAGATGGATTATGATGAATTGGGACGGAACGCGGCATTCCAGGCGATTAAGACTTCCAATATCGATAGTCCGGGAATGATCGGCAGTGCTTATGTGGGCAATGCGCACAACGGTATCGTTACTGGTCAGACAATTTTTAAGGACCTTGGTGTCTGCGGCGCCACTCCTATCATCAATGTTGAAAGTGCCTGTTCTGCCGGCGCCATGGCGGTGCATCTGGCTATCAAAGATGTGGCCTACGGACTGACAGAGTTGTCCATGGGTGTTGGTGCAGAAAATCATACCCTTCGTCGTAAGAGCGGTACGGCATTCATGCCGGCCATGAACGATATTGAAACAGTTCACGGCGGGGTTATGACCGGTAAGTATGCCATGCGGGCTACTCGTTACATGTACGAGACCGGCGCTACCATTGAGGATTTAGCACTGATCACCCAGAAAAGCCGCCGTCATGGAAAGAACAATCCCCATGCACCTTTTGGAGGGGATTATACCATAGAAGAGATCATTGATTCCCGGATGATTGCCTATCCTTTGACCCTGCATCAGTGTTGCGGCATTGTCGACGGGGCTGGAGCCGTAGTCGTCTGCTCTAAAGAGATGATGAAGAAACTGGGGATTGAAAAGCCAGTCAAAGTAAGGGGCTCCGTGGTAACTTCGGGTCCATATCATAACCGGCCAAGGGATATTACCGGTGACGACATAACGGAGATGACCTCTGAAATGCTGTACGAGGAATCCGGAATAGGACCTAAGGATGTGGATATTCTAGAATTGCACGATGCCTTTACCATTGCGGAATTACTTTACTATGAATGCATGCAGCTGTGCGGAAAAGGTGAAGGGCTGAAATTTCTTAGAGACGGCCAGGCTACCTATGGTGGACAGTGCGTTGTCAGTCCCAGGGGCGGGATGCTGTCCTATGGACACCCTATCGGCGCATCCGGTGCAGCCCAGATAGCGGCCAATGTTAAACAACTCCGGGGAGAATGCAACGGATATCAGGTTGAACCCATTCCAAAGGTTGCGATGTCTCACGTAACGGGGGGCGGTTTGTCAGGCACGGAGCATGCAGCATGCACAATGCACATGATCACAGCTGATTGGTAGGATACTGCCTTGAGCATCCTCACATTGAATTGAAAAAAAAGAAAAAGGAGACGTTAAAATGGGATCATTTAAAGACAGGGTCGTGCTTATCGAATCCGTTGGGGATGATATCGCTTATGCCATCGCCCGTAAGGTAGCATCAAAGGGGGCCAAGCTGGCACTTTTTGATATTGATGGAAAAAATACTTCTGACATCGTTGCCAGACTTAAGGAGGATGGAATTGAAGCACTTGGAGTCACAGGCGATCCGGCAGATTGTACCGGTGTCAAGCAAGCCATCGGCGTCATCATGGAAAAATACGGAAAAATTGATGTGCTGATCAATAATTCCGATTATTTTGTGGAAAATGATATTGTGGAAACCAAAGCCCAGGGCTGGTACCAAGGGGCCAAAAACAATATTGATCCTGCGTTCTTTTTGTGCCGGGAGGTGATACCGATTATGCGAAAGCAAAGTTACGGTCGGATTGTCAATATAGGAAGCATTGAATATCTGGGGTTGCCTCAAACTTCCGTGTACAGCGCCGCAAAATCATCCATGCTGGGATTTACCCGATCGCTTGCCCTTGAAACCGCAAATGATAAAATTACTGTCAACTGGGTCGTCAAAGGTACCATCCATAAATCAAACATGTCCCAAGAACAAGAAGAAAAAATGGCTGCGAAAATTCCAGTACAGAAACTGGGAACACCCGAGGATGTCGCCGGGGCTGTGACCTTTTTTGCTGCAGATACATCAAAATTTATAACAGGTCAGACTTTTTTTGTCTGCGGCGGGAAAAGTCTTTCTTTTTCCATGTCTATTTAAAGCGCTGTTATATAAATTTCAGGACTATGTGGAGGTAAAGAATGGGCGTAGAAAACAGAGTTGCAATCATTACAGGATCTGCCAGTGGAATGGGCAGAGATACTGCATTCAAACTGGCTGAACATGGTGCCAGGATTGTCATTAATGATGTTGTGGAAGACAAGGTCGAGCAGACAGCGAAAGAACTTCGGGATAAAGGTTACGACGCAATCGGTATTGTAGCCGATATTTCAAGTAAATCTGATGTCGAATCGATGGTGGAAGAAACTATATCTTCCTTTGGTTCCATCGATATTTTGGTCAATAATGCCGGTTTGGAGCGGGGCGGTGCATTGAGAAAACTATCTGAGCAGGATTGGGACCTAACTTTGAACGTCAATTTGAAAGGCCCTTTTCTTTGTAGCCAGGCTGTCCATGGTTATATGGTGGATCAAAAGCGTGGACGGATAATCAATATCGCTTCCCGGGCATGGCTGGGAGGGCCGGGGCAGGCACCATATTCATCTGCAAAGGCCGGTCTGGTGGGTTTGACCAGGACCCTTGCCCTTGAACTGGGCAGAAAAGGCATTACCTCCAATTGTATTGCTCCGGGACTTATTGAAACTCCCATGTGGTATGAACTGCCCGAAAAGACGAGGGATTTTCTTTCTGCCAAACAACCTTCGGGCAGCATCGGCGAAGGTGATGATATTGCCAATACCGTTCTGTATCTGGCAGACGATGAGACAGTTTATGTCACCGGCCAGGTTCTGTATGTATGTGGAGGAAGAAGTCTGTTTTCAGGTTAATCAAAGGTGATGGTGTTACCATCAGGTGGGTGATACCCGCATTCGGTTTGAAAATGATTGTAACTGAATAAAAATAAGGAGGTTAGGCAATGGAAGGTGTACGTAAGAATAGATCCCTTTCTGATGTGAAAGTGCTTGATTTCACGGGTGAATTGGGCCCTTATGCTTCAAAATTGTATGCCGGCCTGGGTGCGGAGGTGATTCACCTTGAGCCGATAACTGGAGATCCTTTGCGGAGAAAAGGCCCATTTTATAGGGGGAAAGCAGACAATATGGAAGCCAGCCTGCAATTCCTGTATTACAATGGGAATAAAAAAAGCCTGGTACTGGACCTTCATAAAGAAGAAGGCCGGAACATTTTTTTGAAGCTCATTTCTAAAATCGATATTTTCATGGAAAGCTGTGTTCCTGGCTACCTTGATACCTTAGGTCTTTCCTATGATAATCTGAAAGAGGTTAACCCCAGGCTGGTTCAGACTTCCATCACGCCATACGGCAGTGTCGGGCCTTATAAGGATTATCCGGGATCCGATTTAACATGTTCGGCCATGGGCGGATTTCTGTACCTGGCCGGGATTGAGAATGAAAAACCGGTAAGAGCCTGTGATGACCAATCCTATCGGATGGCTGAATCTTATGCCGCAGTGGGCAGCTCAATTGCATTCTTATATGCCAAGAGAACAGGGAAGGGGCAATTTGTAGATGTTTCTGCTATGGAGGCAGTAGGCATGGCCCTTGAGAATGCAGCTCAATACTGGGATTTGGAAGGCAGCATCCGCCGGGGAAGAGGAAAAGAAGCTGGTTCAGCCACCGTTCATCCGTGTAAGGATGGTTATATCGCCATCGTTGCGATCATGGGAAAGAACAAGATTATGTGGGAACCTTTTGTCAAATGGATGAAGTCCGAGAATGTGGAAGAATGGCAAGTTTTTGAAGATCCTCGATGGATCGAACCTTCTTACAGGCGGTCAGCTGAGGGGTATGAAACCTTTTGCAGGATTTTTCATCGTTTCACAATGCAACTTGATAAAATGACCCTGTACGAAAGAGGACAGGCCAACCGTATTGCCTTGTCGCCGGTGAGCAATGGCAAAGATCTCCTTGAAAATCCTCAGTTAAAGCATCGCAATTTTTGGCAGACCATTGAACATAAAAATCTTGATGGTGAAATCACCTTTCCCGGGGCACCCTATGAATTTGGTGAGTTGGATTGGAGATTCGGATTTCCAGCCCCCAGATTTGGTGAACATACGACTCAAATACTCGAATCACTTGATTACAGAAAAGAAGAAATTGCTGTTTTTTCAAAGGAGGGAATTGTTCATGTCTAATTTTGAAAAAGCATTGGAGGGGTTGGTTGTATGTGATTTTTCCTGGGTCGGCGCGGGTCCTATCACAACCAATGTCCTGGGCCAGTGCGGTGCTGAAGTTATCAAGATAGAGAGTCAGAAAAGGCCTGATATATTAAGAAAAGGCGGACCCTTCAAGGACGGGATTGCCGACGGACTGGAGCGAAGCGGATATTTTGCAAACCGTAATCCTAACAAAAAATGCATTGCCTTGAACATGCGTCAGCCCATGGCCCGTGAGGTAGCCATCCGCCTGATTGAAAAAAGTGATATCATTATCAATAATTTTCGGGTCGGACAAATGGAAAAATGGAACCTGGGCTGGGAAGACGTCAAAAAAATTAATCCTCGGATTATCTATGTAACCATGAGCCTGCAGGGCACCGACGGCCCCCACAAATCATTCATGGGCTTCGGTGTTAATCTGAACGCTTTGTGCGGATTGACGGCTCAAGCCGCTATGCCGGGTAAAAGTCCGTTTGGTACAGGAACCAATTATACGGATCATGTTATGGTTCCGACTCATACCTTGTTTGGCATTATGGCGGCCTTGCTTCAGCGTGAAAGAACCGGCTTGGGGCAGACGGTTGAAATTTCCCAGCTTGAGAGCGCCATTGCCATGAAGCCTATTGACAGTATGGTTTATGCAGCAAATGGTGAGATTATGGGGCCTTTGGGATATGGAGATCCCAATGCTTCTCCTCACGGGGTTTATACCACCCTTGGATACAGAAAATGGTTGGCTATAGCGGTGTTTTCCGAAGAGGAATGGGCTGCCCTTCAGAAAGTCATGGGCTATCCAGACTGGGCAAAGGATGAGAAATTTGCCACTTTCGCTGCAAGAAAGGCGAACGAAGCGGAACTGAACGAGCATGTCGAGGCATGGACAAAACATCAATATGCCTCAAAACTCATGAAACAACTGCTGGAAGAAGGTGTGAAAGCTGGCCTTGTCAATGATGCTAGGGCAGCCATAGAAGATGAGCATCTGATTGAACGTGAATTCTGGTCTTATCTGGATCATCCAGTGGCGGGCATGACTTTGTACAACCGTGCCCCCATTGTATTTTCAGAAACTCCGATCGTCATGGAAAAGGCCGCCCCGCTACTGGGAGAGCATACTGACGAGGTCTTGACTGATTTTCTAGGTTATTCGGAAAAGGAATTGGAATCGTTGAAAGCGGCGGATGTGCTGGTATAATTGAAAAAGACAACTATACATAAAAAAGAAGAGTGGAATTATGGATTTTGGTATATCTGAAGAATATATGATGCTTAAAGAAGCCATGAGAGAATTTGTCAAACGCGAGCTCATGCCTCTGGAAAAGACGTTGCTTGAGCGGGATATGAGGCTCTGGACCGAGCCTGGTCCCCTGATCCCAAAAGAAGATTCAGACCGGCTGTATGCCATTACTAAGGAGCTGGGGTTCTGGGGTATTGAGGTTGAGGAAAAATTCGGGGGCCAGGGACTTGGGATGCTCGCCAAAACCTTGATCATGGAAGAAATGTGTAAAAGTTATGTGGGTTTTTCACCCCATGGATTTATGCTGCCTCCGGATGCACCGAATCTATATTATCTGCATGCATGCTGCGTGGATGATCAGCGGGACAAATATTTTATTCCTTACTGCAACCATGAGCTGGATTCAGCGATGGCAGTAACGGAACCGGATGCCGGATCTGATGTGAGTGGATTGAAAACAATGGCGGTTCGTAAAGGTGATAAATGGGTGATCAACGGGACCAAGACTTTTATCAGTAAGTGTGACAAGGATAATGTTTTTTTTATCCTGATCGCCTTGACGGACAAGAATGCACCGACCAAAGACAGATTCACTGCATTTCTCATTGATAAAGACATGCCTGGGGTTAAGGTGGGAAAAGAAATTCCAGTGATCGGGGCCATGCCGACCTGGGAATTGATTTTGAACGATGTCGAAGTGGGTGACAACGCGGTTCTGGGTGATGTGGGAAAAGCCTTTATCCCTCTCCAGAATCGATTCGGGGTACGCCGAATAGAGTTGGCAGCTCGATGTACTGGAATGGCTGAACGGATTATTCAAATGATGATAGATCAGGCGACAACCCGGACAACTTTTGGCAAACCCCTAGCGGAACGTCAGACCGTGCAGAACTGGATTGCGGATTCAACCATGGAGCTCGAGGCGGTAAGACTCAGGCTGTATTACGCCGCGTGGAAATCAGATCAGGGCATAACTGACCTGAGAAGTGAAGGGTCGAGCATCAAGGTGACTGCTACAGAAATGCTTTCCAAAGTTGCGGATAGGGCAATACAGCTTCATGGCGGGGTAGGGCTGTCCAAGGAACTGGGAATTGAGTATGTGGCACGAATGGTCAGAATCTGGCGGATACTGGAAGGGCCCAATGAAATTCATCGCTGGACGATTGCAAGGCAGCTTTTGAAAGAGAAAAAGCCTTATAATCCCTTTGTCGTGGTATCAGACTAACATCAAAATAACAGGTGATGACAATCTCTATCGTAAAGGAGCAGACCTAATGGGTGTAGAATTTTCTAAAGAAGATCATGTGGCCTATGTTACGTTGAATCGGCCGAAAGCAATGAATTCCTTAGATCCGGAATCCGTCACACGACTGGCGGAAGTCTGGGCTGAAGTGGCTAAAGACGATAATATTCGTGTAACCGTTTTGACTGGTGCCGGAGAAAAATCATTTTGTACAGGGACCGATATGAAAAAAACTCCGCCACCCCAGGAATGCATGGCTTCCATCTGGCTCAGGGAAGGCCAACCTATCATTCCTCATATGAAAATGTGGAAGCCCATTATCTGTGCCATAAATGGCTATGCCATTGGTGGAGGACTGGAAATGGCCCTTGCTTGTGATCTCAGAATCGCCAGCACCAATGCCAAATTCGGGCTGACTGAAGTCAAGGTAGCCAGCCTGGCCGGATTGAATGGAACTCAGTGCATTCCACGTGCCATTCCTCAGGCTGTGGCCATGAAAATGCTGTTGACAGGAGAGATGATAGATGCCAAAGAGGCTCACAGGGTTGGTCTGATCAGTGATGTGGTCGAACCTCAGGAATTGATGACTCTGGCCAGAAACATGGCCCGGAAAATTGCCGGCAATGCACCCTTGAGTGTGAAGGCTGCCAAACAGGCCGCAGTCATGGGGCTTGATATGCCGCTGGAACAGGGGATTGCCTTTTCTCACTTGTTATGGGGAGTCTTGAGAGATACTGAGGACAGGAAAGAGGGATTTACGGCATTTGCAGAAAAAAGAGCGCCCCAATGGAAGGGACGGTAATGTCAATTCATTAAAAACAGTGGAGGAAAAGACATGCACATTGCGGTATTAGCAAAAGTTGTCCCGGATTATTTGGTTCCGTCCATGGATTTTGAGTTGTCAAATAACCGGGCCCACGAAAGGTTTTCACGGATGCTCGGACTGTACGATGAAAATGCCATAGAAACCGCCATCCAGATCAAGGAAAAAACTTCGGGGTCATTGACCCTCATTTCCTATGGCAGCGAGAACGATATACAGTTTTTGAGAAAAGGTGCAGCCATGGGCGCTGATCAGTTAATTCTGGTGAAAGGGACATCCGATGATGCCGCGGTTATTGCCGGGAACCTCATGGCTGCCCTCCAGAGTATAGATAACGTGGATCTGGTGCTTGCGGGACAGCAATCTGCAGATATGGACCGAGGGGTTGTTCCAGGGATACTGGCCCAGATGCTAGGAGTTCCTTTCATTCCCCAGATCGGCGATGTTGATCATGAGAACGGTTCTTGGACCGTGACTCAGATTACAGCCCAGGGAAAACGTGAATTGGAGTTCAGTGGACCAGGTGTTTTGTCTATCACCAGTATTCCTGAGAATGTGCCCCGAATCCCTGCTGTGCGGGCTATTTTTGCAGCCAAGAAAAAACCGGTTATCAAACTTGAGTCCACGGATCAGAAAAAAATGGCGTTAAATGAACTGGAAGTGGCCATTCCTAAGATTGAGTGTGTTTGCGAGTTCATTGATGTGGAAGACCCGGGGCAGGCTGTCAGAATATTGTTAAATCGGTTGAATGAGGAGAGATATCTATGAAAACGCTGATCATTGAAAATATCGATTTGAAAAAAATCGGCGAACTCAAAACAGTGAGCCGATATTTCTGCGAACTTCCTGATATCATTGCCTTGGGTGAGGGAGATATCCCCGGCAATTACGGCAAAGCCTGGCAATCCAGCCAGACGCTTCCACCCAATCTGGTGCCAAGCATTGTTCAGCTAGCCAAGCTGGAAAATTACGAAGTGATTCTCTTGAGTGTCTCAACGTTGGGTACGGGATTGGCAGGCCCTCTGAGTGCGGCACTGTCAGCCCCGGTTGTGACAGAAGTGACAGCCATTCATTCAGACATGGTAATTGAGCGGCCCATTTATGGCGGGAAAGCCATAATCAAGCAGAAAATAGAATCAACTCCAGTTGTTTTGACCATTCGGCGTAAATATTTTGAGCCCGAAGTTTTGGAAGGCCACACTTCATCTATCCCATTGAATACAGAATCGGAAAAAGTCCAGTTAATCAGCGAAAAAAACGAACAGACCGATGGTGTTCCTCTTGAAGATGCTCCAGTGGTTGTGTCCGGGGGCAGAGGTATTGGTAATGCAGATAATTTTTCCCTGCTTCAAACTCTGGCTGATCAACTGAATGGTGCAGTGGGTGCATCGAGGGGGGCTGTAGATGAAGGATGGGCCTCTCCCACCCGCCAGATCGGTCAGACAGGCAAAATTGTGGCCCCCAGTGTGTATTTTGCCGTGGGAGTGTCCGGGGCCAGTCAGCATCTGGCTGGAATTGCCAATTCAAAATGTGTCGTGGCGATTAACAAGGATGAGGAAGCCAATATTTTCAACAGAGCGCGGTTTGGACTGGTTTGTGATTATCAGAAAATTATCCCTCAACTGACTCAGGCGATCAAGGAGAACAGATAAATGCCCCGCATCCCCTATTGGAATATTGATTATGGTATCATCATTGATCTATTGGCAATTCCGGTAGCCATTGTTTTTTTTTATGGTCTTTACCGGCAATGGCTGTTGATCAAACAGGGCAAAATGCGGGTGATCCCCTCGATCGGCAATATGATTCAGGGAATCGGCACCTTTCGCTTGAAGGCCTTTCTGGTACGGGGTATCCTGAATGCCCGGCTTTACCGGAAGCCAGCCTCGGGCATTGCCCATGGGTTTGTGTTCTGGGGGATGGTTATTCTTTTTATCGGAACAAACCTGGTAATTCTGAACATTTTGTTCGGGCTTCCGGTGTTCAGCGGTGGATTCAATCGCTGGTTCATGTCGTTCATGCTTGACCTGGCAGGCTTTCTGACCCTGGTCGGGATTGTTTTTTTTCTGGTTCGGCGGATGATTCCGCCGGTCCGCCTCAGATTGCCCGAGGCCAGAAAAGGGTTTGTGCCGGTCAGCGGACTTCTTGGCCTGATTCTTATCACCGGATTTGTCACGGAGGGCGCAAGAATAGCTGCTGCTGCCGGCTCCCTGGAGGCTGGCGCGTTCGTGGGCAATTTTTTGGCATCAAACCTGATCAGTCCGGCCCTTGCCCTTGAAATCCACGCGGTCACCTGGTGGGTACACGGCCTTCTGTCTCTGGGCTTTGTGGCCTATATTCCGTATTCTCCCCTGGTACACATAGTTCTTGCTCCGGTGAATGTGGGGTTTGCCGATCCGGCACCGAACGTGAAAATGGGGGTCATGGATTTCTCCGCGTTTGAAAATGAGGATGCAGAGGAACTGCCGGCCCTGGGCGCAAACAAATTGGCTGATTTTACACGCAAACGGTTCCTGGATTTTTCCAGCTGCCTGTGGTGCGGGCGTTGCCAGGAAGTCTGTCCCGCCTATAACACGGACAAACCCCTGTCTCCCAAGGGCGTGATAGTAACCCTGGCGGACCGGCTCGCCTCAGGTAAACTGGATGAATCGCTGATTGAGGGTATTTCCATGGATGCGATTTTTAACTGCACTACCTGTGCGGCCTGCATGGAAGCCTGTCCCGTCAGCATCAACCAGCCTAAAACCATTATGCGGTTCCGACAAAATCTGGTCATGGAGCAGAGCCGGATTCCGGAACTTATGGGAAAGGCCGTGGCCAGCCTTGAGCAGCGCGCTCATCCGTTCTTCGGAACGGGTTCGGGTGCCGCCGAGTGGCGCAAGGACTTGGATGTGCCGATCTTTGAGCCCGGCCAGACAGAATATCTGCTCTGGATCGGCTGCTCGGTCGCCTATGAGCAGCGGGCTCAGAAAATCGGGAGGGCCATGGTGCGAATTTTACAGAAGGCAGGGACTTCCTTCGGCATTCTTGAGGAATCCCGGTGTACCGGAGATCCTGCCAAGCAGATGGGCAATGAATTCCTGTTTGCGGAAATCGCGCAGCAGAATATCGAGGATTTTTCTGCTTTGGGGATTAAAAAAATCATCACCCTGTGCCCGCACTGCTTTAACAGTTTTTCCCGCCATTATCCCAAACTGGGCGGCGAATATGAAATCATTCCCCACGGCTCTTTCATCAAAATCCTCATGGACGAGAAAAAATTGAACCTGGTCCGAAAAGATCAGCTGATCACTTATCATGATCCATGTTACCTGGGCAGGCGGAATGGGATTTACGATGATCCCAGAACCGTCATCGCCGGAGTGGGGGGGCTGGTTGAAATGCCCCGGCACCGGAACGAAAGCTTTTGCTGCGGTGGCGGTGGAGGAAATTACTGGGCTGAAGAACTGGGTTCCCGGATCAATCAGCAGAGAGCTGGAGAAGCCATGGAAACAAATGCTGATACCATAGCAGTGGCTTGTCCTTTCTGCCTGCTGATGCTGACTGATGGCCTGAAAAAACATACGGAGGAAACAAAAATTTTTGATATAGCGGAAATAGTTGCTGCATCAATGGTTTGATGGATATCAAGGAAGTGTCATGACCGTTACAAAGCGATTTGCCCAATACATTGATGAGACCAAGTACGAGGATATTCCTCGTGACGTTCATCGATACGCCCGGTTATGCCTTCTGGACTGGATAGGGGTAACCTTGGGCGGGTCACGGGAGCCGATCAGTGACATTTTGATGGACTTCGTTGATATTGTCGGGGGTAATCCTCATGCCACCATCCTTGGAAAAGGGATCAAAACCAATCTGATTTTTGCTGCTCTGGTCAATGGTACCTTGTCCCATGCCTTGGATTTTGATGATACCCACAAGAATTCAGGAACACATCCCAGTGTTTGTCTGGCGCCAGCAGTTATGGCTGTCGGGGAATATATGAAATCATCGGGCCGGGATCTGATCACGGCCTTTGTTATCGGTTTTGAGGTGGGAGCCCGAATTGGGGCGGCGGCCGGAACTGCTCATTACGATTATGGGTGGCACGCCACTGCAACGATTGGTCGGTTCAGTGCCACTGCGGCAGCATCCAAACTCATGGGGCTTTCACAGGACCAGATCGTTAACGCCTTCGGTATTGCCGGAACCCAGGTCTCCGGACTACGGGAGGTTTTTGGTACCATGAGTAAACCCTTTCATGCCGGAAAAGCAGCCATGGATGGCCTTCTTTCTGTTGCTTTGGCAAAGCGGAATTTTGACAGCAGTAACGAAATCTTCGAGGGAAAGTTTGGCCTGAAAAATGTGTTTGCGCCCAAAGCCGATCCCAGCCGGCTCTTGAAGGATCTTGGCCGGAAATACCATATTACGGATATTGCTTTCAAACCCTATGCTTCAGCCCTGGCTACCCATTCCACCATTCAAGCGATCGAAGCTATGAAGGCAAAGGAAAAAATAACAGCTGCGGATGTCAAAAGTATTCAGATCGAATTCGGACAACTTCCTTTCAGTGTTGTCAACATCAAACATCCGAGAAGAGTGCTGGAAGGTAAGTTCAGTGTTTATCAATGTGCGGCCCTGGCTTTTGTTAAAGGTCGAGTCACTCCGGGTATGTTTACCCATGAATGGATTCATGATCCCGAAATTATCCGTTTTCGCGAAAAAGTTAATGTTTTACTCAATCCGGGTCTGAAAAAATTCGAAACCATCATCAAAGTGATTACCCAACAGAACAGGATTCTGGAAATATTTATACGGGAATCCAAAGGCTCTGCTTCAGATCCCCTGACATTTTTAGAAATGAAAAACAAATTTATGGATTTGGCTCTACCGGTTGTTGATCTAGAAAATGCAGAAAAAATTGTTGAATCTGTTAGACATCTGTCCGATATCCAGGATGTTAGTGCAATTATACAATTATGTCACCCTGCGTAAGATTGTTGATTAAATTTTACGGTACTGGCACAAAAAAATGGAACTCGAATATGAAAAGGAGGAAGTATGGCTAAAAAGAAAATAGGTGTATTGCTCTCAGGTTGTGGTGTGTATGATGGAACGGAAATCCATGAGTCAGTATTAACCCTTTTTTTTATCGATCAGTCCAACGCTGAGGCGGTCTGTTTTGCGCCGGACATTCCCCAGGCCCATGTCGTGAATCATTTGACCCAGGAGGAGATGTCGGAAACTCGAAATGTGCTGGTTGAATCGGCAAGGATAGCCAGAGGGCAGATTTGGAATATTGACGAGGTGGATGTGGCTGAGCTAGATGCTGTTATCCTGCCAGGTGGATTTGGAGCGGCTAAAAATTTAAGCGAATTTGCTTTTAAAGGTCCCCAGGGAAAGGTGAATGAGTCAGTGGCTTCATTTCTGAAAAAGATGATTGAAGCCGGAAAACCACTGGGTGCTTTATGCATTGCACCGGTCGCCGTGGGTATGGCTCTGAAGGACAGGTCTCCTGAATTGACAATCGGGAGCGAGCCGGAAGTGATTGAAGCCCTTAATGCGTTAGGTGTCAAACATGCCTTGTGCAAGGTAGACGAAATCTGTGTCGACTCGAAAAACAGCATCGTAACAACCCCGGCCTATATGCTGGGCTCCGGCATTGCAGATGTTGCCACGGGAATCCAGAAACTGGTTGAAAAAGTAATTGAAATGACACAATAGAGCACAGGTCTAATGCTGACTCACCAGTATTTGACTTGTCGAATGTTTTCAGTGGCAGAGATTCGACAGGTACTGCTTTCGGGGCGCATTCTATAGATTCACAGTTGAAACCACGGAAAAATTAGTGACAAAACTGGAGGCAGATGCTGTGTATAGTCTGGATGGAGTGCGAGTGTTTCATTATGATGAAAAATAATCAGCAATTATTATCGTGAAAGGCGATCATGAAGGGGCTTGAACTGTGCCGGAGGTTTTTTGAACGCCATGGTGCATCCATGATCAGCAAAGAGTTTTCTGGTTTTCGCCACCGGATTGCCGCAGGCATGGTTGGTGAGGGCTCTGAATGTCTGGGATTTGATGACCCGATTTCCAGGGATCATGACTGGGGGCCAGGATTCTGCCTTTGGCTGGATGACAACGATTTTGATGAAATTGGTAAGCCCCTTCAGTCAGCCTATGATCAACTGCCCCGCATGTTCATGGGATTCGTCCGAAAACCCGGGCCGTTGAGCAACGGGAAAGTCGGCGTTTTCAAGACATCAGACTTTTATAAACGATTTGTCGGCCTGGCTCATGCGCCCGAAACGCTTTTGCAGTGGGTTCGGCAGTCAGATGAATCTCTTTGCGCCTGTACCAGCGGAGATGTTTTTAGTGACCCACTGGGCCGATTCTCCCGGATTCGTCAAATCCTGTTGGATTTTTATCCAGAAGATGTCCGGATGTTCAAAATTGCTTGCCGGTGTGCTGCATGTGCCAGATCGGGTCAGTACAATTTTATGCGCTGTGCCAAGCGAAAGGAAATATTTGCTGCCGCCTATGCGTTGCATGATTTCTGTTCAGGCCTCATGGGGCTGGTCTTTTTACTGAAACGCCGGTATTCTCCATTTTTTAAATGGAAACACCGGGCAACCAGGGAATTGGGTGCCTTAGGGGCCGCTGTCCATGATCAGGTGAACACATTGATGCGTATCCGAAAGGATGAGGATAAACAAGCGATTGTTGAAAGTCTGAGTCTTTCTGTTATCAATGAATTGAAAAATCAGGGGCTCAGTGATTCGAACAGTGATTTTTTGCTGGACCACAGCCTTTCGGTTCAGAGCAGGATTTCATCTGACATGCTCCGACACAGCGATGTCTGGGGGGACCATTGAGCCGGAATATCCTGATCCTGGGGGGCAGTTATTTTGCGGGAAGGGCTTTGGTTGATCGGCTGATGCAGGAAAAAAAAGGTCAGGTTCACACCTTCAACCGTGGTAATATTCCTTTGAATTTGTCTGAGGTCAACGAAATATACGGCGATCGTACGGATCCTTTCTCCGTTCGGCACGATTTGCCTTACCGGACTTGGGATGTAGTCATCGATTTGTGCGCCTACAAGCCTGAGGATGTGGAAATGGTTCTGGAATTGATGAACGGAACTATCGGTCAGTATATCTTTGTCAGCACAATTAGTGTCTAGGACCATTCTGCCATGCTCCCTCTGGACGAGACCTCTTCGACT
This sequence comes from Desulfotignum phosphitoxidans DSM 13687, assembly GCF_000350545.1. Lineage (GTDB taxonomy): Bacteria > Desulfobacterota > Desulfobacteria > Desulfobacterales > Desulfobacteraceae > Desulfotignum > Desulfotignum phosphitoxidans. The sequence continues at coordinate 387,882 of NZ_APJX01000004.1, read as the reverse complement.
CTGGATGGCCCTCAGCCAAACTTGGGGGAATACGCTTTTTATGCGTTTGATAAGATACAAACTGAGAAGAAACTGGCGCAAATTTCCGGAAAAAAGATCAGGATCGTCCGGATGTCCGTTGCCACCATTGAAAAGCAAGGGATTCCTTTGCCTTTCTCCATTGATCAGCATCAGATTTATTCAGGGACCAGGCTTTACCGGAAGTTTGGTTTTCAGTCCACCCCATTAGTTCAGGGAATGGAAAAAACGTGTGGATTCTACAAGTCCAACCTGAAAAAAAAGGAGCTATAAAATGGATGTGTTAAAAAAAAACCGGAAGTTTTTGATCAAAAGCATCCTTGAGATGGAACTGAACATGTTTCAAAGGGTCAATGGGGGGCCAAGCGCACCCTGCCAGGAACAACCGGATGCATTCAAAAAGATCAGGGGAAGTATCTATTCGTTCTGGTCCCTTGACATGTTGGAATCCTATTACGGGGATTTAATCATGGCCCAGAGAAATAATCGGAATCTCGTTTATGAAAAATATGCCAGAATGGACAACAAGATTCCACCAATAAACAAGAGCCCGCTTATTGGAAAAATTGTCGAGATTGAACAGAAATGGCAGGAAGAACTAAAATCAGCTTATCCAGTGGTATATCGACATACCTGCCGGGATAGGAGCGTGGTTAAGGACGGAAGTGATTTTAAAGTTTATCTTGCCAGTGAGCTTGAAACTTTTGGTAACAAAACACTGGAAAAATACTACGACCATGTAAAGAAAGCCATTGATAAAGGAAAAAACTTATCCATGGAAATGCTCCGCAGGCTGGCTGAAAACAGTGGGGTGGAAAGTCTTGAAAAATTAGAGGCAGTTATGCAAAAACAGGTGAATCCATGAAATGGAATATCGGAAAAATCTTGAGCAAGCGTGAGGCGTTTAGCCCGGATAAAATCGCCCTGATATTTGAGGACACGCCTTTGACATACAGGGATCTGAATCGGGAGTCTAACCGGGTTGCCCATTTTTTTGCGGAAAAAGGATTGAAAAAAGGGGATCGGATTGCTGTGGACTTGCTGAATGGTCCTGAGTTTCTGGCATGCTATTTTGCGGCGGCAAAATTGGGACTGATCTTTGTCCCGATGAATTACCGACTTGTTTCACAGGAATTGAAATACCAGCTTAACCGGTGCAATTGCAGTATGTTGGTATTTAATGATCAATTCAAAGAATATATCGACCCCATACGGAATTCCCTGGATTTGAAAGAGGAAAATTTCGTGTGCGTGACCATAGATGGTGAATGTCCTGCCTGGGCTCTTGACTACCGGGGTGTCATCAGCCATTATCCTGCTGATGAACCGATTCCTGAACGCATCATTGATTTGGATGATCCGCTGACAATACTGTTTACCTCGGGAGTGACCGGCAGTCCCAAGGGCGCTGTCATCACCCATGGTCAGACCTATTTCAAATGTTTTCAAATAATCAATTATACAGATATGCGACAGGGGGACATCGTTCAATCGCAGGCACCTCTTTGTCATTCTGCCGGTCTTTTCGCTGTTTCCACGCCAGCTTTGAGCAGGGGGGCGACTTTGTTGATGCGGTCCGGATTCGATCCGGAGAAATTTTCCTTGGACATTGAGAGATACAGCGCTACCATTGTGTTTGGGCTCAGTACCATGATGCGTTTTGTGTTGAATTCAGGGGTCCTGGATAAAGTGGATTTAAGTTCTGTGCGGTTCGTCTACGGAGGCGGAGAAAAAACGTCCCAGACCCTTTATGATGAGCTGGCAAGAAAGGGTTTGAATTTGCTTCCAGGCTTCGGCCAGACCGAAAATTCCGCAATGGCCCTGATGCCAGAACATGCACCCCGATCGAAATACAAGTCTGTCGGAGTGGCCAATTTTTTTACGGAATTATGGATTCAGAACGAAAAAGGGCAAAGGGTCAAACCCGGAGAAATCGGTCAGATTATGGCTAGGGGTCCCAATGTGATGAAAGAATACTGGGATATGCCAGCGGAAACACGGACCACGATTGTGGATGACGTGTTGCATACCGGAGACCTTGGATATATGGATGAGGATGGCTATCTGTATGTTGTGGACCGGATGAAAGATATGTATCGATCAGGTGCGGAAAATGTGTATCCGGCTGAGGTGGAAGCTGAATTGATAAAGCATCCGAAAATCGAGCAGGTGGCCATTGTGGGCGTTCCCAATGAAAAATGGGGAGAAACCGGAAAAGCCTTTATTGTCTGTTCTGAAGGCCAGACAATAACCCATTCGGAAGTCGCTGAATATCTGGACGGTAAGGTCGCCAGATTTAAAATACCCGGATACACTCAACTGCTTGATTCAATGCCGCAGACTGTAACTGGTAAGTTGAGAAAGGGGGTGTTAAAGAAAAAATATTGTTAACTTCTTAGAATAATTGATATATTTTTATCTGTTTCCGAATAATTTTTGACTGTTTTTTTGAAAAATGTTTCGAATCTTTTATCATTTTTAGGATCTAATTCAGATTTTGCAAGAACAAGGTCTATATTTCTGATAAAATGTTGAAAAGTTGCTGTAAAAAAAGTATATAGTCAAAATTCTGATAAATGAGGATGAGACGCTAAACCTGCGTATCCCTCAAATAAAAAAGGAAACGGAATGAAGATACATGAATATCAGGCCAAGGAGTTGTTTCGAACATTCAATGTCCCGGTTGCCAGAAGCGGTGTGGCATTTTCAAAAGAAGAGGCACTCAAGGTTGCTGAAGATCTCGGTCAGTATCCAGTGGTGGTGAAAGCTCAGATCCATGCCGGTGGTCGCGGTAAAGGCGGTGGAGTCAAACTTGCGGCAAATTCCGAACAGGTGATGACCATTGTGGATCAGTTTTTGGGAATGCGTCTGGTCACTGATCAAACCGGACCGGAAGGCAGAATCGTCCGAAAAGTACTGATTGAAGCCGGTCAGAGTATTGATAAGGAGTTTTATCTGAGTCTTTTGGTTGATAGAAAGACTGAAAAAATAGTGATTATGGCAAGCCAGGCTGGGGGGGTCGATATTGAAAATGTTGCTGCAAAGACACCAGAAAAGATTATCAGGGTGTTTGTGGACCCACTTATAGGTATCCAGGGATATCAGATGCGGCAAGTGGGATTCCAGCTGGGTTTTCCGGCACCTGCCATGAAACAATTATATGGGTTGCTGTTCAATCTGTATCGTTTTTTTGTGAAATATGACGTATCTCTTGTGGAAATCAATCCATTGATTTTGACCTCGGAGGGAAATGTCATGGCTCTGGACGCCAAGGTGGATTTTGATTCCAACGCCCTGTTCCGGCACAAGGACCTGCTGGAATTAAGGGATCTGGACGAAGAAGACCCCATGGAGGTGGAAGCCTCGTCATACAATCTCAATTACATCAACCTGGACGGCAATGTGGGCAATATCGTCAACGGTGCCGGCCTGGCCATGGCCACCATGGATATCATCAAGAACGCCGGGGCCTCGCCTGCCAATTTCATGGATGTGGGGGGCGGCGCATCGGCCGAGCAAGTGGAAAACGCGTTCCGCATCATTCTGGCGGATCCGAAAGTCAAGGCCGTGCTCATCAATATTTTCGGCGGGATCTTAAGGTGTGACGTGTTTGCCAGAGGCGTGGTGGAAGCCGCCAAAAAGACCGGCGTTACCGTGCCCGTGGTGGTGCGCATGGAAGGCACCAACGTGGAAGAGGGCCGGCAGATTCTGGCGGACAGTGACCTGAACCTGACCAGTGCATCAGACCTGGCCGATGCAGCCGAAAAAATCGCAGCAGCAGTGAACTAAAGGAGAAAAGGGTTGTGAGTATATTTGTCAACAAAGATACAAAAGTACTGGTACAGGGAATTACCGGCAATGAAGGCAGTTTCCATACCAGACAATGCATATCGTACGGGACCCGGATCGTGGCCGGGGTCACCCCGGGCAAGGGCGGACAGAAAATGGACGACGTCCCGGTGTTCAACACCGTGGCCGGGGCCGTCAAGGAAACCGGTGCCGATGCGTCCCTGATTTTCGTGCCCCCGCCGTTTGGGGCCGATGCCATCATGGAGGCGGCTGATGCCGGGGTGTCGCTCATTGTGGCCATCACCGAGGGGATCCCCATCCTGGACATGGTCAAGGTGAAAAATTTTTTAAGCAGTAAAAAATGCCGGTTGATCGGTCCCAACTGCCCGGGAATCATCACGCCCGAAGAGTGCAAGGTCGGGATCATGCCGGGTATGATTCACAAAAAAGGCCATGTGGGTGTGGTGTCCCGGTCCGGGACCCTGACCTATGAAGTGGTGGATCAGCTCACCAAAAACGGCATGGGCCAGTCCACCTGCATCGGCATCGGCGGGGACCCCGTGAACGGCACCAATTTCATCGATGTACTGTCCGCGTTTGAAGCGGATCCGGACACCCACGCCATGGTGATGGTGGGAGAGATCGGGGGCAGTGCCGAAGAAGATGCCGCCGCCTATATCAAGGCCCATGTCACCAAGCCCGTGGTGGGATTCATCGCCGGGCTCACGGCCCCGCCGGGCCGCCGCATGGGACATGCCGGCGCCATTATCTCCGGATCCAGCGGGACCGGAGACGCCAAAATCAAGGCGTTCAAGGAAAACGGCATTCATGTGTGTGAAAATCTGGGACGGATCGGACAGATCTGCAAAGAGGTATTTTAGCTGACCCCGGGGTCGGCCTGGACCATAAAAGGAGGTTACCATTGGAAAGTTATATTATTGAGGAATACAAACCAAGAAGCAGCCGGCTACCGGCCCGGCTGGATCTGGCCCAGAGCGGCACGGGCCTGATCCTGGGGCTGTTCATGTGGGTGCACATGCTTCTGGTGGGCAGTATCATTCTGGGCAAGGGCGCGTTTGATTTCGTGGCCAAAACCATGGAACTGGCGTTTTTGTCTAACACAGGGCACGGGTATCCCATTGCCGTTTTTTTCGCAGTATCCGGGGTGTTTACCCTGTTTATCGTTCATGCGCTTTTGGGGATGCGCAAGTTTCCCATTTCCTGGCGCCAGCACCGGATCATGAGAGATCAGATGCAGATGATGAAACACACGGACACCAATTTGTGGTATATCCAGGCCGTGACCGGTTTTATCATGTTTTTTGCCGGGTCCGTGCATCTGTATACCATGCTGGTGAACCCGGGCAGCATCGATCCGTTTCTGTCCGCAGACCGGGTGGTGTCCGGCAATTACTGGTTTCTGTACCTGATTCTGCTCATCTGTGTGGAACTGCATGCCAGCATCGGCTTGTACCGGCTGTGCATGAAATGGGGATGGTTCACAGGCAAGGATGCCAGAAACTCCCGCAAAAAAATTAAAACAGTGAAAAACCGCCTGACCATTTTCTTTCTGGCCATCGGATTTCTGGCGCTGGCCATGTTCGTCATCATCGGTTTCCAGCACCGGAGCAATGCCGGTGAACCCTATCAGGGAAGCGCCTACCAGAAGACATCCCCTGTCGTGGAGGAAAAATCCGCATCAGCACCGGATGTTGACGCAGAAAAACCGGCGGCTGAATCCAGCGCCGCCCATCCGGCAGACACATCCCATGACACCGATACCACTCCGGCAGCATCAGACGACGCGTCAGACAAGGCGGCAGCAGTGACCCATGACACGGCGGATACTCATGACACAGCCGATACCCATGAAGCGGCCGCAGCCGACCCTGATACGGCTGATGCCCATGATGCAGGGGCAAATCATGATACAGACCCCATGCCTGAGACTTCATCGGATGCGGGGGCCCATGACGCCACCCAGCCTGCCACTGAAACGCATTAAAATATAAGGATTTCTCAATGAAAGTTATATATACGGATTCACTTGTCATCGGCGGCGGCCTGGCAGGGCTCAGAGTTGCCATCGCCTCCATGCAGCGGGGGTTTGACACCATTGTCCTCTCGCTGATCCCTGCCAAACGGTCCCATTCCGCAGCGGCCCAGGGCGGCATGCAGGCCAGCCTGGGCGCCTGTGTCAAAGGTGACGGAGATGATGAAGATGTACATTTTGGAGACACGGTCAAAGGCAGTGACTGGGGATGCGACCAGGATGTGGCCAGAATGTTTGTCAACACGGCCCCCAAAGCGATCCGCCAGCTGGCGGCTTGGGGGGTTCCCTGGTCCCGGGTCAGAGGCGGGGACCGGGAGGTGATCATCAATGGTGAAAAAGTCACCATCACGGAAAAACATGAAGCCCACGGCCTGATCACGGCCAGAGATTTCGGGGGTACCAAGAAATGGCGCACCTGTTTCACTTCCGACGGCACGGGCCATACCATGCTGTATGCCATGGACAACAAGGCGATCCAGCTGGGCATCCCCGTGCATGAACGAAAAGAGGCCGTGGCCCTGATCCATGAGGACGGGGTCTGTTACGGGGCCATTGTCAGAGACCTGATCACGGGTGAGCTCATCGCCTATGTGGCCAAGGCCACCACCATTGCCACGGGCGGGTATGGAAGGCTGTATGCCGTGACCACCAACGCCGTGATCTCCGAGGGCATCGGCACAGCCATTGCCCTGGAAACCGGGGTGGCCGCCCTGGGGAACATGGAAGCCGTCCAGTTTCATCCCACGGCCATCGTGCCCGTGGGTATTCTCACCACGGAAGGATGCCGCGGTGACGGCGGGCTTTTGCTGGACAAGGACGGATACCGGTTCATGCCGGATTACGAGCCGGACAAAAAAGAGCTGGCCTCCCGGGACGTGGTGTCCCGGCGCATGACCGAGCACATGAGAAAAGGCAAGGGCGTGCCCTCTCCCTATGGGGATCATTTGTGGCTGGACATCACCTTGCTGGGCAGAAAACACATTGAAAAAAACCTGCGGGAAGTCAAAGAGATCTGCGAGTATTTCCTGGGCATCGACCCGGTAAAAGAATACATTCCCGTCCGGCCCACCCAGCATTATTCCATGGGCGGGGTGAGAACCAAAGCCACGGGGGAAAGCCCCACCCTCAAGGGGTTGTTTTCCGCCGGGGAAGCCGCGTGCTGGGACATGCACGGGTTCAACCGGTTAGGGGGCAATTCCGTGGCCGAAACCGTGGTGGCCGGCATGATCGTGGGTGAATTTGTGGCCGATTATTGTGAAACCAGTTCCCTGAATGTGTCCACCTCCACCATCGAGCATTTTGTAAAAAGAGAGGAAAAGAAAATTGCAGACCTGCTGGTCAGAGATTACGGGGAAAACCCCTATGAACTCAAAGCGGAGATGCAGCAGATCATGATGGACAAGGTGGGTATTTTCCGCAACGGGCCGCATCTGGAACAGGCCGTGGAAGAATTGCAGGTACTCAACCAGCGGGCCCGAAGCATTGCGCTTCGCAACCGGATTTCATCGTCTAATCCCGAACTGGTGGAAGCCATCCGGGTGCCCAAGATGATCAAGCTGGCCCTGTGCGTGGCCTATGGCGCCATGCTAAGAACCGAAAGCAGAGGGGCCCATGCCAGGGAAGATTATCCGGAACGAAACGACCGAGACTGGCTCAAACGCACCCTGACCACCTGGCCGGATGAGACCGCGGATCTGCCCGATGTCTCCTATGAGGATCTGGACGTCATGAAAATGGAAATGCCGCCGGGGTCCCGGGGATATGGCGTGGACAACACCATTCTTCATCCGGACACGGAAAAACGGATCGCTGAAATCGAAGAGATCAAAAAAGCCAATCCCAAGGCGGACCGGTTCGCGCTTCATCAGCTGCTGAATCCCACACCTATTCCGGAAAAATTTAAAGGTAAAAACGAGCGTATCGGCAGGGGGTACAAATAATGGACGATCAGGCAAGAGTGTTGAAATTTCAGATATTCCGCTACAACCCCCAGAAAAAGGGGGACAAGCCCCGGATGGTGACCTATGAAATCACGGAAGCCCCGGGTATGACCATATTCATCGCGTTGAACGAGATCAGAGAAACCCAGGACCCGTCCCTGCAGTTTGATTTTGTGTGCCGGGCCGGTATCTGCGGGTCCTGCGCCATGGTGATCAACGGGCAGCCGGACCTGGCCTGCCGGACCCTGACCGCCAAGTTCCCGGACGGGGAGATCAAACTGCTGCCCTTGCCCGGATTTGAACTCATCGGAGATCTGTCCGTGAACACGGGCAAGTTCATGCGGGCCATGAGCGAGCGGGTGGAATCCTGGATCCATGATAAAGAAGCGGACCTGGTGAATTATGATGAGCTTGAAGAGCGCATGGACCCGGATGTGGCCGACGAGATCTATGAACTGGAACGGTGCGTGGAATGCGGGGCCTGTGTGTCTGCCTGCGCCACCAAGCGGATGCGTCCGGATTTTCTGTCTGCCGTGGGGTTCATGCGTCTGGCACGGTTTGCCCTGGATCCCAGAGACAAGCGGACGGATGAAGAGTTCTACGAAATCATGGGCAATGATGACGGGGTGTTCGGGTGTATGACGCTTCTGGGGTGTGAGGACTATTGTCCCAAAGACCTGCCCCACCAGACCCAGATCGCGTACCTGCGGCGCAAAATGGCGCTGATCCGATGATGGTCAGACAAGAAATCAAAAAAGGTGACTTATGACTGAATTCAATTATGATCCGCTGTTTCCTTTGGGCGAAGACACCACTGAATACCGGATGCTGACCAGAGATTTTGTCCGGACCAAGGAGTTTGAAGGCAGCGAAGTCCTTCTGGTGGAACCCCGGGCCCTGACCCTTCTGGCCCAGACCGCGTTCAAAGATGTGGCCCACCTGTACCGGGTCGATCACTTAAAGCAGCTGCAAGCCGTGATGGAAGATCCGGACAGTTCCGACAATGACCGGTACGTGGCCCTGGAACTGCTGAAAAACGCGGTGATATCCGCTGAAAAAATATATCCCATGTGCCAGGATACGGGCACGGCCATTATCATGGGCAAAAAAGGCCAGCAGGTGTGGACCTGGTCGGATGATGAAAAAGAGCTGTCCAAAGGGGTGTTTGAAGCCTATACCCAAAATTACCTGCGGTACTCCCAGAATGCGCCGCTGACCATGTACCAGGAAAAAAATACCAAAACCAACCTGCCGGCCCAGGTGGATATCGCTGCGGTCCAGGGGGATGAATACGGGTTCCTGTTCATGGCCAAGGGCGGGGGATCCGCCAACAAGACGGCGTTGTTCCAGATGACCAAGGCCGTACTCAATTCCGAGGAGAGTCTCTTGGATTTTATGGCCGATAAAATGAAAGCATTGGGTACTACAGCCTGCCCACCATATCACATCGCGTTTGTCATCGGCGGCACGTCGGCGGAAACCAACCTTAAAGCCGTGAAACTGGCTTCAGCCAGGTTCCTGGATACCCTGCCCACCAAAGGCAGTGATACGGGGCATGCGTTCCGGGATGTTGATCTGGAGGAAAAAGTGCTGGCACGGGCTCAACATTTAGGCCTGGGTGCCCAGTTCGGTGGAAAGCATTTCGCCTTAGACATCCGGATCATCCGTATGCCCCGGCACGGGGCATCATGTCCCATAGGCATTGGAGTTTCCTGTTCCGCCGACCGGCAGATCAAGGGCAAGATTACCAGACAAGGAATCTTTCTGGAACAGTTGGAAGAAAATCCATCAAGCTATCTGCCAAAGGTTGAACCTGAAATCAAAGCCGGAGTTCATATCAATCTGAATCGGCCCATGGACGAAATCCGGTCCGAACTGTCAAAATATCCAGTTTCCACGAGACTTTCTTTAACTGGAAAGATTATCGTTGCCAGGGATATCGCCCATGCCAAATTCATGGAACAGTATCAGCAGGGTAAAGGCCTTCCATCCTATTTGAAAAAACATATCATCTATTATGCCGGACCTTCGAAGCGCCCGGAAGGAGAATTGTCTGGTTCATTCGGACCTACAACTGCATCTCGCATGGATCCTTATGTCCCGATATTCCAGGAGCAGGGTGCCTCTCTGATCATGCTGGCCAAAGGAAACAGGAGTAGGGAGGTAACCGATTCTTGCAGGATACACGGTGGCTTTTACCTTGGGTCTATTGGAGGGCCTGCGGCCCGCCTGGGCAAGGATTTCATCAAAAAAGTGGAACTCAAGGAATACGAAGAACTGGGCATGGAAGCCGTGTACATGATCACGGTGGAAAATTTTCCCGCCTTTATCATCGTGGATGACAAAGGCAATGATTTTTACGCCGGCCTGCTCTGATCCGTTTTCTGTATAGGGAAGACTGCCAATAATTCGCCCGGGTTTCGGCCGCTGCCTGCTACAGGTTTGCGGCCAGGGCCAGGGCGTTTTTGTTGATGCCGGCCTTAAGACGTTTGTGCACATAGTCGTGGACCTGGTCTTCAAAGGCCAGAAACACCAGTGTGGCCCGGACGGGTGTGATTTCCAGGTGTGTGAGGCCGGGCAGCCGTTCAGCGCGGGGTTTGGCCAGGCCGGCCAGGGTGATGCGGATGCTCTGGACGGCCTCGGTCACGGGCAGGGTGACGGGCACATGGATATTCTCACGGATATCCCGGTCCATGTTCGGGGCCGGCTGGCCTAACGTCACCCGGGAGGCCAGATTCAGAAAAATCCTCGGCCGGACCTTGAAGGCCGGTGCCCAGAAAAACACTTCCTGGTGCTCCCATTCCGGCAAAACGGCCCGGGGAAGGTTGGCCAGCCGGGCCAGATCAGCCATGGATGACAGGGCCAGCCCAAAGATGCGGGCCTGGATTCTCCAGAACGGCACCATCACATCGGTTCTGGATTTTGGCCGGGCACACCGGAACTGGATTTTTGTCAGATCCTGGTTTCCGGGTTTCCACAACGTGCTGCAGTTTCTACAGATCAAAATTAAAGAATCGTTTGCCCCTTCCAGGTTCCATCCGCAGGCCGGACAGATGCCCGGTACAAACCGGGTCTGCTTTTCCGGGCGGCAGCCCGGCAGATCGGCCAGTCCGGGTCCGGTGTCTGCCCCAGGTCCCACCACCCGGTTCAGAATGGCATCCACCAGTTTGCCGTTTTGGGCATAAAACGGGGCATAGATCAGGCTCAGGGTTTCTCCGATATGTTCGGTAAACCCGGTATCAGAAGGGGGGCTCATCCGCCGGGACCGTTGTTCTGCCTGATCCAGAACCAGTGCCCTGTCTGCCGGGCGCAGGAACCGGCCGGCCGTCTTCGGGGTGATCTGTTTGAGGGGCAGGGCCTGGGACCGGACCCCTAAAGAGACGGGCAGACCTAAAAACGATCCTTCCAGGGCCAGGGCTGAGATGTCCAGAAACCGGTGGGAGACGCCGGCCGGGGCGCAGGTATAGCGCAGCCCCTTGAACCGCCAGTAGGGCACAAACAAAAGATCCGCATCTGCCGGGGCCTCCGGATGGGCTGCGGCTTTCTCAGATCTGGCAAACAGGTACCGGGGAAATCCCTGAGAACTAATACAGGACTGGACCCGGCAGAACGCACAGGTGAAAAACCGGGTTTCCTCGTCTAAGACAATAGGGGCCCCGCACTGGGGGCATTGGTGTTCGACCCGGAAACTAATGGCGCGCACCGCACTGGTTGCAGAACACGGCTTCCGGCAGATTTTTCGCCCCGCACCGGGCACAGATTTTTTCTGTGGGCGCGGTTTGAACGGGGGTGCCGCACCGGGGGCAGAACCGGGTGTTGGGGGTGATGTTCTTGCCGCACTGGGTGCATTTTTCAAAAATCACCTGCTGATGGCCGCAGAAAGGACAGAAATTGGCATCTTCAAAAATCGCGTGCCGGCATTCCGGGCATTTTGCAGTGGGGGCGGATGTGCCCGTGTTTTGAGGCGCTTCCCCGGTCAGTTGTCTGGCAAACATGCCCGGCAGCATCAATCCCAGTCCCATGCCCATGCCGGCCTGGGCCCCGCCCGTCCCCGTGCCGTCCGGGTTTTCCGCAATCTTTTCCATGGCCATGGCGGTTTTCATCTGCATGAGTTTGTTCATGTCGTCAAACACGCCCAGCCGGCTTTTGTCGTCAATGGCTTTCTGCACCTCGGGCGGCGGAGTGATGGCATTGATATACAGCTGGGTGAGATTCAGGCCGAACTTGGAAAAATCATCTCTCAGCCGTTCGGCCAGGCTTTGGGACAGTTCATCATACCGGGCCGGCAGATCGAATATGGTGTCGATCTGTTCTCCGATATGGTCATTGAACCGGGACACCACCACCTGGTTGAGGTAATCTGCCACGCTCTGGGTGGAAAAAATCCCTTGAGTCCCCACCAGGCGGTTGACAAACAGCACGGGCTGCACGATTCTGATGTTGAACACCCCGAAGGCCCTCAACCGGACCAGTCCTAAGTCCCGGTCCCGGAACGCCACGGGGTCCCGGGTTCCCCATTTCAGGTTGACAAAGGTTTTCAGGTTGGTGAAATACACCTCGGCCCGCAGGGGACTGGTAAATCCCCAGGGCAGGCTGGCCAGCTTGGTCAGAATCGGGATGTTGGCGGTTTTCAGGGTGTGGCGGCCCGGGCCGAACGCGCCCACGGCCTTGCCGTTGTAGAAAAACACGGCGGCCTGGCTTTCTCTGACCACCAGCTGGGCCCCATATTTAATGTCTGCGGAGCCGGTTTCCGGCAGCCGGTGGACCAGTGCCTCTCCCGTATCGTCAAACCATTCCAGCAGTTCCAGAAAAACAACGTTGCGGGTGCCCATGGCTTTTTCTCCTTGCAGGCGGTTCTGAGTGGATTGGCATTCAATTTACCGGCCCGGCCAAAGTCTGTCAAACAAATATTGATAAATCCCTTGACAATTTCAGTATCCCATCCCATGATTCCGGGGCGTTTTTTTAAACAGGCACACAGGTGACACACATGATCAAAAAATACTGGTTCTTCATGGGCATGGCCATCATGGCGGCACTGGCGTTTGCCCTGCCCGGGATCGGCCCGGTCATCAAACAATATAATGTCCTGAATATCGGGATTTTCCTGGCGTTTCTGCTGACAGGCCTGTCATTGGAAACATCCACGGTGCTGGATCAGCTCAAAGATGTCAAAGTACTGGCAGCGGCCTTGTTTTCTTCGCTGATCTTTTTTCCGGCGGCCGCTTTTTATGCGGCCCGGTTTTTTTTAAGCGCGTGGCCGGATTTTGTCATGGGTGCGTTGATCATCGGTGCTGCTCCTGTCACCGTGGCTTCGGGCACGGTCATGACGGCCATGGCCGGGGGCAATGTGCCCTTGAGCCTGTTCATCTGCGTGCTGGGCAATTTCGCCGCCATCTTTACCATTCCGTTCATGCTCAACCTGATCCTGGCCGTGGACAATGCCGCCATGGAGCTGCCCATCCTCCAGATGCTTGCCGGATTGACCTTTAAGGTGCTGCTGCCCACAATCATCGGCCAGGTGCTGCGGCCCCGGGTGAAACACCTGTTGCCGCCCCACAAAGCAAAGATGTCCATTTTCAATCAATGCATTGTGCTGCTGATCATTCTCAACGCCGTGGCCAGTTCCGCGGACAGCATTCTGGATGTGGGACCGGTGCTGTTTCTGGTGTTGTCGTTCATGATCGGCCTTCATGTGTTCATGCTGGTTTTCAACTATTATCTGGGCAGGATCATCGGCCTGGATCTGCCGTCCATCGCTGCTTTCACCATCCACACCTCCCAGAAAACCCTGACCGTGTCCTACCTGGTCTGGGCCGGGTATTTCGCCGTTGCCTATCCCATGGCCCTGATTCCGGCCATTGTGTATCACCTGACCCAGATGATCATGGATACGTTGGTGGCCCACCGGTTCGGCCGGGTGATCCGCCGCCGGTCATCCTGATTTTCCTGAATCCGGAGCCATATCCAGCAATTCCCGCGCCTTTGCTGTGATGTCCGCCATGGAAAACGGCTTCTGGATAAAAGCCACCCCTTCATCGAGTCTCCCCTGATGGGCAATGACATTGGCCGTATAACCGGACATGAACAAGAGCCGGATGCCGGGGTACAGGGCCGTGATTTGCCTGGCCAGGTCACGGCCGTTCATCTCCGGCATGACGACGTCCGTTATGAGCAGATCAATGGCACCGGCATGGTTTTTTGCTTTTTCCATGGCTTCTGCCGGTGTGACGGCGGACAGCACCGTATATCCTTTCCTTTCCAGCATTATCCGGGTCATCCTGAGAATGGACGGTTCATCTTCTACCAGCAGAATGGTTTCAGTCCCCCCGGCCGCTGTTTTTTTCTCAGAAACGGCCGTATCTGCGGGGTCATCGTCCACAAACCGGGGCAGATAAATGCTGAAAGTGGCGCCCTGGCCGGGCTCACTGTATACATTGATAAACCCGTTGTTCTGTCTGACAATGCCATAGACGGTCGCAAGCCCTAAGCCCGTGCCTTTGCCCACCTCCTTGGTGGTGAAAAACGGCTCGAACAGATTTTCCAGGGTGTCTTTATCCATGCCGCAGCCATTGTCACTGACGGCCAGCAAGGTATAATCGCCGGGAATAAATCCCTGATGGTCATTGCAATAATCCTCATCAAAGGTTTTTCTCCCCGTTTCAATGGTGAGTTTGCCCACACCGGAAATGGCATCCATGGCGTTGACACACAGGTTGGCAAGGATCTGATCGATCTGGGTTGGGTCCATTTTAACGGGCCAGACATGGGCCGCCGGCTGCCATACCAGGTCGATATCTTCTCCGATCAGGCGGCGCAGCATATTGAGCATGCTTTCCACTGTGTCATTGATGTCCAGTTGCTTAGGGGAAATGGTCTGTTTTCTGGCAAATGCCAGCAGTTGTTTTGTGATATCCGCCGACCGTTGTGCCGCGTTCTGAATTTCTTTTAAGTCATCATGCAGATCGTGATTTTCATCTGCCCGCAACAATGCCAGCTCCGCGTGTCCCAGGATCACCCCCAGCATGTTGTTAAAATCATGGGCCACACCCCCGGCCAAACGGCCCACGGATTCCATCCGCTGTGCCTGGTTGAGTTGCGTCTGGAGCACATCCCGGTCCGCTTCAGCCCGCTTTCGTTCCGTGATGTCCTGAAAGATACATGCAAATTGACCCGGGGCCGGACAAAACGCCGTCACTTCAAAATGTTTTCCAATTTCAGCCGAATAATTTTCAAAGGTAATCGGTTCGCCTGACAGGGCCACGGCCCCATAGGTTTCAATCCAGTAACTCTCGGTGGTGGGCAGAACATCCATCACGGTTCTGCCCACAACGGATGCGGCTTTCAGGCCGGTCATGCGCTCGAATGCCGGGTTGATATCCAGAAAGCGATAGTCCACAGGGGTTTTTGAATCATCGCAGATGATCTCGTGCAGGGCAAATCCGTCCAGCATCTCCCGGAACAAAGTTTTGTACTCCTGCTCCGCTTTTTTGCGCGCCGTAATATCCCCATAGGTAACGACCACCCCATATTTTTCCAGATTCAGCGGGGCCGCAGACACATTAATCCAGGTGATCCGGCCGTCGGGTTTCACGATTCCCATTTCAACATTTTCAATCTGACGTTTCTTTTTTAACGCCCTCACACTGGCATACTCATCCGTGGGCATCCGCGTTTTATCGGGACGGATAATGCGCCACTGATCCCCATCTAACCGGCGTTCCTCGTGTTTGTTTTTTGCAAGTCCCAATAATTTTTCAGCCATGGCATTGGATTCCACGATGTTTCCTTTGTGATCCGACACCGTAATTCCTAAGGGAAATGTATTGAACAGGACCCGGTACTTTTCCTCGCTTTGGCGCAGGGCTTCTTCCACACGTTTGCGGTCCGTGATGTCATGAAAAATACAATGGGTCTGTTGGAAATTGCCTGTTTTGTCCCTGGTAATCTTCCCGGTAAAAGAAACCAGAATCAGGGTTCCGTCTTTTTTGACCATTTCAAACTCAACCCCCAGAATTTCTCCGATCGACTTGAACCGCGGAAAATTCTCTTTGAAATGATCCCGCCAGTCCGGATGCAGAAAATCAGCAAAGGATTTGCCAATGACGTCTTCTCTGTCATATCCGAGGGTGTCCAGCCAGGTTTGATTGACAACGATAAAACGGCCGTTTTCATCAAGGGATTGATACCCTAAGGGCGCTTTTTCATAAAGCATCCTGAACAGGCCTTCGTTTTCCTGCAACGCTTTTTTGAAATAGGCATGCTCGGATTCAATTTTTTCCAGTTCCTGAATCCGTTGTTCCAATTCTTCATATGTGGGTTTCACTGTCATATCAGCCCCGTTTGAAATTTCCCAGGCACATGCATGTTGTCGGGTTACATTTTTGGGTGAAATTCAAATATCCTGCAACCATTTTCCCTGAACAAATCGAGCATATCAGGTTTTGAACGGCATGGGTATCCAAAATTTTTTCACCCCCATGGCATGGTTCAGAATTCAGTTATTCCGGAGAAATAATTTTAACAGTTGGGAAATAGGTTTGGTACCTGTTTTTATCTCGCGTGATTAACGCAAGATCTAATACAGCGGCTTGGGCACCGATAAAAAAATCCGGCAATGGGGATTTCTTTGCACCTTTATGCTTTCGATATTTGAGAAAAGCTTTACCGGCAAGGAAAAGGGATTCCTTTGGCATTTCCAGCATCTGAAAACCGCTTTTTGAAACGGCCGCTTCCAGTTCCTCAATCTTATTAAATCCAATGGAAATTTCAGAATAGATGATTGGGTTAATGTATAACAGCGTATGATGGGCATATTCAGTAAGAGCGGCCTCCGACCATTCAGCCCAGACAGGATCATTAAGAAAAACATCCAGGATAATATTGGAATCCACAAGCAGGCCTTTCATAAATCATCTCTTGTGAGTGCCATAATTTCGTCTGTGGTCATTTTGACCGTCGCAATACCCCGAAGTTTTTTAAACTTGCGGGTGGCACGGGCGGTTCCTTTTCGCTTGACCAAAAAGACCCGGTTTCCCTCCTGTAAAAAATCAATCTCCGTGTCTGGGGTTATCCCTAATTTTTCCCGTATGTGAATGGGTATCGTAACCTGCCCTTTTGTCGTCACTCTCATTTTTTCCTCCAGTATTACGTATTACTGGTAAGGATAATACATGGTTTTTGATAAATCAAATATGTTTTCATCGAACCCTGCTAAAATGCCATGAAGGTCGTGGTTGCTGAATGCGGTATTAAAAAAAGTGTCCGTCCATTCCCTCAAAAAAGATATTTTCTTATAATATAGTCATCATTTCATCATGTCCGGACTTGTTCAATAACCGGATAAGATCGTGGTTCGCTCATCTCACACGATCTATCCTTATTCGTTAAGGCAATTTACCATACCTTTTCATAATTGAATCTGCCAGATGACTTCCAGCGCTAACAAGCCGCGCGAGCACTCTGATTTGTTCCCTACATTGTTCATCTGTAATTGCTGTTGGATAATTCATCGTATGATCAACTTCCCCCCAAACCTCTTCAAGTAGTGTTCTGACTTGAATCTCACATGTAATTTTACTTTTTGTGTTAGGTTTCAGAACATAGTGTATGCTGGTGTAGAAACTGTCTTTTTGTTCAGTATTTATGTCGAGAGAATTAAAAAATTTAATTGAATCAGGGTCCCATGTATAAGCCTTTGGATCTTCAAACAATACAAAATCTCCTTCTTCGACTTTTTGCATTATAGCTCTATGAATTTTTTCAAATTGTGTAAGATAAAGGTGAAGAACCCTAACACCAGCGATATCAGTAATCCTCTCGAACAAATTATCCTTATTTATTTCACCAATACGTTCTTCTTCAGGTTTTTCATGATCTTCACTGTTCTTTCGATCAATTTTTTCTAATAGGTGGTCGGTATCCTTTAAACGATGCCTAATTGAATGAACAACTCCTTTTAATGATCGGGCTTCAAAAAAATACCTGACGGTTTTGTGGAACAGTTCAATGGAATCGAAATTTTTATCATACAAAATAAGGAGTTCGGCGTATTTTTCTTTCAATTCGTTGCTCATTCATCCCTCCACTGCTTCAATTCTCGCCAAGAGATCATCAGCGAAAGAATGATATAAATCTCGTTTTTCGTAATACAATTTTCTATTACCTGATATAGTACCGACATCTTCAGGCAGTAAATTCTCGAGATTAGGAACTTCCCACATGGGGACTCTATATTTCTGAGCCATGGATGGAAGAGTATTATGAGAATGCATTACAGCTTGCCCACCGATTGGTTCAGCGACAACAACATCTTTTAATTGCTCATAACATTCCTTAGGTATGTATCGATTTATTACATTGGGGAGTTGCTTTACATACGAATAATGAGCTGCTGCTAGGTTTAGATCATTTTGTCCTGTATATTTTCTTGCATTGTAAATAGTAAATCCTAGAAATTTAACAAAATCTTTCGGGAAATAATCTCTTTTCCTGTCTGATAACAGGCTGTACATAGTATTGAATTGATTCTTCCAATTTTTAAGTGCTTGACCGATATTTGTAATACCAAATGTAGAAAACATATCTGGCATACAGGGGACAAAAAAACCTGTCGAAGTTGAGATTATTACACGATTTAACATGCCCAAGCTTGGAGAAGTATCTATAATTGCCATCTTGTAGCCAAAATTTTTTTCTGCTTCTAGACAGATATTTCTTATACTTGTTATTATTCTTAGTGCTGGAGGTTTACCCATAAAAGCGTCACTCCAAGATTTGGCGATTGCATCTTCATAGGAATGCAAACTTAATCTACCTGGGATTAGTCCTAAATTGTCTTTGGTTTGGTATGTTTTCCCGATTGAAAATGATTCAAAAACTCCATCTTCAATCGGTTTCAACAAGCAATGAATCGATCGGGGGGTTTCAATAAATTTTTTAAATGTAATTCCAGCATCACTAAGTGCATTTTGAAAGTCTTCGATAAACGGCTCTTCTTCAAACCACATTTTTTCAAGTTCATCAGGCGATATACTCTGAAGAGTTAAATTAGTGTCTGACCGAAAACTCAGAACGCCACGTTTTTCAAGGGGATGACGGCTAAAACTTATTTGAAATTTTTACTTATAATTGAATTGCTTGTTGATTTTTACTGATTTCTGTGTTAATATAACCTATTAATAATTAACGAGATTTTAACAAACGAGAGAAATCGAAAGCAATTCAAATTTCAACACCCAAACAAAACTTCGAGGTTGTTTTGCGTAAAATTTTTGAACCACAAATGACATTCGGGCAGACCCCTATCGACCAAATCAAACTTGACATGAGGGCCAGGGATGAAATTCCCAAGCTGCTTTTGGGGCTCCAGCATATCTATTGCGATCAAGATCTGCGAGAAAAAGTTTTTGCCATCCTCAAAAACTGTGATTCCGGAAGACACTGACTCCAGAAATGGACGTCCGGGAATGGACCTGTGGAAAATCCTTGTGATGGGCACCATCCGGCTCAATTGCAATTGGGATTACGATAAGCTCCAGGAGATGGTGAACAACCACAGAACATTAAGGCAGATGCTGGGACATGGTATGATGGACGATGACATCACCTATCCGCTTCAGACCCTGAAAGATAATGTCAGGCTTCTGACACCTGACGTTCTTGATAAAATCAACACCCTGGTTGTACAAGTAGGTCATAAACTTCTGATGAAAAAAAAACTTCGGACGATGAGACATTGATGGGACGGTGTGACTCATTCGTTGTTGAAACCGATGTTCATTTTCCCACAGACATCAACCTGCTTTTTGATGCAGTCCGAAAAATGATTCAAATTGCCGCTATTATCAGCCAGGGCATTGGAACGAGTATGTGGCGGCAATCAGCATATAATATCAAAAAATTTAAACGGCTATATCGGATAGTTCAGCGATTGAAACATTCCACATCCAAGGATGAAAAGAAAAAGGCCAAAAAAGCTCGGCAGATTATGGATGCCCACAAAGCGTATATCGAGCTTGCTGAAAAATACATTTTAAAGGCGAAATCGACCATTGAAATGATGGAGTCATCCGATATTATTAATGCGGTCCGAGCCCAAGAGTTGCAAACATATATCAATTTCGCGCTTTGGCAAATTGATCTCATAAAACGCCGGGTGTTACAGGATGAAAAAATCCCGCATAGAGACAAGATTTTTTTCAATTTTCGAACCTCACACGGAATGGATTTCAAAAGGCAAAGCCGGTGTTACCCCAGGAATTGGGACTGCGGGTATGCATCCTGGAAGACCAGTATGGGTTTATCCTGCACCACCGGGTGATGGAGAAAGAAACCGATGATAAGGTGGCAGTTGCAATGGTAAGATCGGCACAAAACAAATTTTCTGGCCTCAAGGGATGCAGTTTTGATAAAGGATTTTATACCCCTGGTAACAAAATGGACCTGAAAAAAACATTGAATATTTTGGTGCTCCCGAAAAAAGGCAGATGCAACAAGGCTGAATGTGAAGAAGAAACAGCAAAGGATTTTATTCGTTTTAAAAGAAACATTCAGCGGTTGAATCGGCTATAAACGGGTTGGAAAATCATGGTCTGGACAGATGCCCGGATCATGGTATTCAAGGATTTAAAAGATACGTGGGCCTGTCTGTTCTGGCAAGAAACCTCCAGATCATGGGGCATAATATACAACAAAAAGGATTGAAACAGCTGCAACGGTTTGAACAGCGCAAAGCCGCTTAAAAACAGGCCATTGCATCAAAAACAGCACGTCAAACACTACAGGTGTGCCCGAAAAATGGGAAAGTCGTCAAAAAACGACTATCATGAAAGCACTTTCCCCGGTTTGTGATAGCAGGAGGACCAACAATTGAAAATTTTGTCAGGCATGTGCCCCGGAAAATCTCAAAATCGGGGTTTCCGGCCAGCCACAAATTAGACTGTGGATCTAAATCAACCATGAGGGTTTTGATACCTTTCTCTGCTAATGCATGGGCTAAATGGAAACTTAAGGTTGATTTGCCAACCCCTCCTTTATTGTTAAAAACGGAAATTATTTTCATATAAGGATCCTTTTTGGGCACTTAACGCCGCTTTTCAGCGGGCGCGGCTTTTTGCGCTCCGCTGCAAAAGCCTAGTTGGTAAATTTAGCCATTAATGTTCAATCAAATCCTCCCATGGAACAATTGGAATTCTACGTGGTAGACTTAACATACTGGCCACATTATCTACAAAATCATTGAAATAATATGTGTTTGATACCACTTTTGGAATGACAATCATCGCGACATCTTTGACGTCAAAATTATACTGTTGAGTGGAACGCCATTCGCGTTCACAATAAATAGACGAAAATTCATCCTTTTCAAATGTTTTGATGAATGCAACAAGTTTCTTTAGGCTTTCTTTTGCATCATCAATCGATGATTCTATCTTATCTGCCTCCATTTCAATATCCGAGATTTCAGATGAAACAGATAGGTTAAGATTTTCAAATTCTGATTCCGCGTCATCAATTGCAGAATTTATTGTATCTATAGACATTTTTATTTGAAAGGGATCAGCAAAATCAAAAGATGAAAATCCTTCATATATTGATCTTACAATAGAGGTGTCGGTCAACGTGTAAAGCACAGGATTAAATCCGTGTTTAATAATAGCATCACGATAAAAGCCGATAGCAAATTTCCCATACCTATAGGCATGATAACGCAAATGCGGTGCGGGGATATCTGAAAGGCAACATACTGAGGATGATGTAATTACAACGGGTACATTTTCCTCAATTATCGTTTGCCTTGTTTTTAAATCGAATCTTCGGCGTTTTGGAATGATTACTTTTACGGTTTCCTTGTAAGTACCAACACGTAATTTCCTTGATTCTAATATTGAATTCAAATTTCTGTATGCATTTTTTGAAGGTTTAGGAGAAGTATTCTGTTTCTTTGTCTTGTCATTCCAGGTCGGACCACCCGTAAAATGCCACAATATTTTTGAGACTGTTCCGGGAACGATATCAGGAGAACCAGACATTTTAAAACCTCATTTCAAACAAGTTCATGTGTGGATCAGCCTCCCCTTCACAATAAGATTATTTAACTGTATATCATGCTAAAATGAAAAAAGTGCAGACCTGTTTATCCCCTTTATATCCGGCCTCTTTTTCATTTTTGAAACAGTACAAACAAAACCGGATCTGCATTTTTCCAATTGTTAAATCGCAACCATTTTTTGTGAAAAATTTTGATTCCATAACAACGCAACCATGGTTTCGATAACATGAAACCCATATCAGTGAAATGCCTGTATGTCAATTAGACAAAATTCTTATTCATTATAGGGAAAAATACCTAATGCATGCCTTTCTGGCATCAACCGAGCCGGGTCTGTTATTGCTATTCAGGAAATTTGGCAATGCTGCCTTTTTTCCTAAATAGCCGTGAATTGTCAATTAAATGTTGAGAACAAAGGATGATGCATATGGCGCAGGTCTTTTAAGAAAAACACTGTCAACCTTGCCATGGGTGGTGTATACAGGGGGAATGATTGATTTTTTGATATTGAAAAAACGGGAGTCGGGATTAAAAAATGACATTTCAGGAAACTGCGGATCTGGAGAAAATCCATAACCGGAATCTGGATATTTCCAGTTATGTGGTGGATGATGCGCATATATTGATTGCAGGGGAACTTCAGGAAAGAAACCTGGTAACGGTTTTTGAAAGATCCGGGGAAACCATTGACCCTCACGTGTTTCACCGCATGCAGATCCAGCTGCTCATCAAAACATCTGAGCTGAAAATCGTGGATCTTCATGTGAAGATTCCGGATGCGCCCCATGATGAGATTTGCCGGGAAATGGAAACCAGCCTGGAAGGGATCAAAGGGCTGGTGATCGCACCGGGTTTTACGGCCAAAGTGAAAAAAATTGCCGGTGGCACCCAGGGATGCGTTCATCTCACCACGTTGCTGCTGTCCATGGCACCGGCGGCACTCCAGGGGTATTGGATATTTGAAGCCCGGGATAGAAACCGGGTCCTTGAGGCATCTTTTGAAATCGAACAATATCTGATCGACACGTGCTGGGCATGGCGGAAACAGGGGCCGCTGGCCAAAGCCGTGATGAATCAACTCAATCAGGGGTGATGTCAGGGGTTTTCAAAGATCCCGGCAGTTCTTGAATTTCTTTTTCTGACACGGTATGGTATCCAGTTGTAAACTGGAATTGAAAACAATCATATCAATCAGACAGGAGGAAACACCCCATGACCACCCAGGAAAATCTGGCGGCCGCGTTTGCCGGCGAGAGCCAGGCCAATCGAAAATATCTGGCCTTTGCCAAAAAAGCGGACAAAGACGGCCTGCCCCAGCTGGCCAAACTGTTCCGGGCCACGGCAGAAGCGGAAACCATCCATGCCCATGCCCATTTGAAAGCCATGGACGGCATCAAAAGCTCTGAAGAAAATCTGAAGACCGCCATTGAAGGGGAAGCCCACGAATTCAAGGAGATGTATCCAGCGTTTCTGGAACAGGCCAGAAAAGACAAGAACCAGAAAGCGGAATTTGCCTTTGCCTATGCATTGGCCGTGGAAGAGATCCACCACGGGCTGTATGAAAAAGCCCTGGCAGCCGTGGCAGCGGGCAAGGACCTGCCGGATGCGGATATTTATGTGTGCCCGGTCTGCGGCAATACCGTGGAAGGACAGGTGCCGGACAGTTGTCCGGTGTGCAGTGTTCCCGGCAAGAATTTCACGAAAATCGAATAAGGACACCTTGGCAGGGGCCGGCGGCAGGTCCGGCTCCTGTGCCATACAAGGCCGTCAGATAATCCGGTCTACACCCGTGGCGATGTTGAAGCAGTAATTCCCCATTTTTTCATAGTTGGACACCAGGGCGATGAACAGGACCCCGGCATCCACGGAGCATTCTGCGCATCTCAGCCGGTCGATGTGGTGGTAGCGCATCTGTTCTCTCATCTGGTCGACCATGTCTTCGCAGGCCAGGGCTCTTTGATAGAAACCGTCTGATTTTTCCCGCATTTCATCCACAATCATGCCTAAAAATTCAATGACTTTGTCGGAAATGTCGGTCAGATCTTTTTTGGCCTGGTCACTGAACTCGATGCCGTTGTCATAGATGCGTTCCAGGATTTTGGACACATTTTCCATGGAATCCCCGAGTCGTTCGATATTGTTGGTGATCCGCATCATTTCCGAAATTTCTTTGGCTTCCGGCTCGTTTACTTCCCCCTGATAAATGGTGGTCAGATAGGAAATGATCACCTTCTGGCTGTCATCCAGAAATTCTTCCACAGGCTCCCTTTCTCCTAAGACATCGTCGTCCCGGGTTTGCAGGCAACGGGCCAGTTTTTTCAAGTTTGTGTGGGTAAATTCCGTAATCCGGATGATTTCCCCCTTGACCCGGGCCAGGGCCCCGATGGGCGAATCGATGAACCCGGAATCAAATTCCGGCAGCCCGTACCGTTCTCTGGATTTTCGGGGTTTGGGGGAGACCCAGATGGTGAGCTGCACCAGCCGGGGTAAAAAGATCAGGAAAATCAAGGCATTCAGGACATTGAAAAACGTGTGTCCATTGGCGATATACCGGGCCACATTCACAAATTCCCCGTTCACGGTGTGGGTGACGGCCCCGGCCCCCATTTTGAGCGTGAGCAGTTCCACAATGTCGACAAACCAGGGAAAGGTCAGCAGGATAATGCCCACGCCCACCGTGTTGAAGATGGTATGGGCGTTGGCCGTGCGGTGGGCTTCCACATTGTTGGATCCAAGGGTGGCCAGCTGGGCCGTGATGGTGGTGCCGATGTTTTCTCCCAGAACCAGCCCTAAGGCCGTGGAATAGTCCAGAAGCCCGGACCCGGCCAGGGTCATGGTCAGCCCCACGGTGGCGGAAGACGACTGCACGGCCACCGTGAGCACGGCGCCCATGAGAACGCACAACAGCAGCCCCATGACGGATTCCGTGTTGAACAGGGTAAAAAACGCCACAAACTGGGGATCGGATTTAATGGGGGACAACCCGTCTTTCATCACCATCATGCCGAAAAACAACAGCCCGAACCCTAAGACAATATCCCCGATATACCGGAATTTTCGTTTTTTGGAAAAATATTTCAGGCCCACGCCGATGGCAATGGCCGGAAGAGCGGCCTCCGTCAGTTTGAACGCGATCATCTGGCCCGTGATGGTGGTGCCGATATTGGCGCCGATGACCACTCCCACGGCCTGCTGCAAGGTCATGATGCCGGCCGTGGCAAATCCGATGAGCATCACGGTGGTGGCGGAAGAGGATTGAATGAGTGCGGCCACACCCGCGCCCGTGGCACACCCCATGAACCGGTTGGCGGACATGGCTTCCAGAATCCGCCGGATCTTCTGGCCGGCCGTTGCCTGGAGCCCTTCGGTCATCATTTTCATGCCCAGAATGAACATGCCCAGTCCGCCAAGGGTGTGGATCAGAATTCCTAAAAACTGCAAAATATACCGCCCGTCATTTAACGCTCCTGAAAATCATCTAATCAAACGCTGATGTTTTTTTGGGTTCATATATAATGGCAGGTCAGGAATTTCAAGAATAAACCGGGATTTTCTGCATCACAACTTGCGTTTTTCAGCCCGGTCCCGGCCGGCCGTGTACTTATGCTTGCCTGTTTTTGCATAAGTTGATATGAACACTCATTACAATCTGTTTTATACCCATTAATTCCCACAAGGAGCGGCCATGGCGGATTCAAATCATTTCAGCTGGGACGAGCGGCTGATTTCACCCAGAAATGTATTGAATCATATCAAACCCGGAATGACGATTTTCATCGGCACGGGACCGGCAGCCCCCAGGACCCTGATCAAAACCCTGCTGGATGTGGACAGCCACAATATCCGGGACCTGGAGCTGGTGCAGCTGGCCGTGCTCGGGGACACGGTTTTGTCCGTGGACCGGCTCAATGCCCCCAACCACCGGCTGACCACTTTTTTTTCCGGGTATGTGGCCTGGGACACGATTTCTTCCGGCCAGGTGGACCTGATTCCGGCGTTTTATTCCGAGATCCCCCGGGTCATCAAGTCCGGCAAGCTGGATATCGATGTGGCCATCATCCAGATCACCCCGCCGGACGACAACGGATACTGCAGCTTAGGCGTTGCCGTGGATGTGGCAAAAGAAGCCATCGAGCAGGCGTCTCTGGTGGTGGGGGAGATCAACACGGCCATGCCGTTCACATATGGGGATACGTTTGTATCCATTGATGATTTTGATCTGCTGGTGCGGTCCAAGCGGGAGCCTGTGGTGTATGACCTGCCGGAAGTGACCTTGACCATCGATCAGGTGGCCGCCAATGTGGCGTCCGTGATCAAGGACGGGGACTGCTTGAGTTTTTCATTCGGTCCGTTGTTCGAAGCCCTGGTGCCGCATCTGGCCCGGAAAAAAGACTTAGGCATCCATTCTCTTTTTTTTACCGATGCCCTGGCAGAACTGGTGAAATCCGGGGCTGTGACCAATGCCCGGAAATCGCCTTTCCGGGGGAAATCTTTGGTCTCCTATGCCCTGGGCACCAGGGATCTGCATTCCTGGCTGCACAGAAACCCGCTGGTGGAATTTCAGGGGATCGACTGGGTGTGCAGCGCCCGGTTCATTGCCAACAATCCCCAGTTCGTGGCATTGTATGAAGGACGGAAAGTGGACCTTTTAGGCAGTGTGGCGTTTCCGCTCTTAGGGGCCGTGATCACCGGACCCGGGGAAGCCATCGATTTTTTCCGGGGCGCGGAAGCGTCCACGGACGGCACCACCATCATTGCGTTGCCCAGCCGGGATGAAAAAGGCAAGCCCAATATTCTGCTCAGTCTCCAGAAATACGGCAACCAGCTGCGCATGAGGGAATCCGTGCATATGATCATCACGGAATACGGGGTGGCCAACCTGAAATGGCGGAGTCTTCGGGAGCGGGCCCAGGCATTGATCGACATTGCCCATCCCGATGACCGCCAGGCGTTGATCACCCAGGCCAGAGACCGAAAACTCATCTATGCCAACCAGATTTTTCTGCCGGAATCCGTTCATTTGTACCCGGCCCATATTGAAGAGACCAAAACCTTTAAAGGGGACGTTTCCATCCGTTTCCGGGCCATGAAACCCTCGGATGAAGAGATGATGCGCCGGTTTTTCTACCGGTGTTCCAAAGAGATGATTTTCTACCGGTTTTTTTATTCCGTGAAAACCATGGACCATGACAAGATGCAGGCCTATGTGAACCTGGATTACAAAAAGGAATTTTCCATTGTGGGGCTGCATGAGGAAAAAGGGAATCAGAAGATTATTGCCGAAGCCCGGATGGTCAGAGAGGAGCGGACATTCTGCGGTGAGGTGGCGTTTCTCATTGACGAGCGGTTCCAGGGCATCGGGGTGGGGTCTTATCTGCTGTCCCGGTTGATTGAACAGGCAAAGGACTTGGGGTTCAAGGGCATCATCGCCCAGGTGCTGGCAGACAATCAGCCCATGATCAAGGTATTTGAAAAATCAGGTCTTCCCATGGAATCAAATCTGAACTCCGGGATTTATTATGTGAAACTCAATTTCAAATCCTGACGGGTCAATGCCGTGTCAGAACGGCTTCAACCAGTTTGACGGCACGGGTTTCAAAATTCTGGGACATGGTAAACGGAAACCGGGCCGCCATATCGCCGAACACCAGATGCGGTCCTAAGGCCCGGGGAACGTCCGCATTTTTCAGGGCAAATTCCTTTGCTTTCTGCCAGTACCGGGTCCCAATGGCCGTGGCATCGATGAATGTTTCCAGTGTGAACCCGTTGTCTGTGAAGCCGGCCAATAGTGTTTCCCAGGGTTCCAGAAACGAGATGTCGGCCGAGGCGGCCCAGGGCACGGGCAATGCCAGCTCCGGATGGCTCCCGGCCACGATTTCATGCAGGATGATTTTTCCTTTCGGCTTGAGGTGCCGGACAAACTGCTGAATGGCTGCCTGTTTGTCTGAAATGTTCATCAGGATATGCTGGCACAGGATCAGATCAAAAGGGCCGATGACGTCCGGCAGGGCCAGAATGGAGCCGGCCTTAAACTGTATCCGCTCCGCAAGCCCGGTACGGTGGGTCAGAACCCGGGCCGCTTCAATATAGTCCGGTGACAAATCGATGCCCGTCACATCACACCCGCAGGTTTTTGCCATGACCCGGCAGGTGCCGCCCAGGCCGCATCCGGCGTCCAGCACATGAAAACCAGCCGGAATATCCAGTTGTTCCAGCAGGGCGGTGGTGCCCCGGATCCCGCCCGTGTGCAGCTGATCCACGGGTGCCAGATCCCGGATATCAATCTGTTTCGGGTCTTTTCCGGCGGCGGTGAGCCCGGCATCGATTTTGTCGAGCAGGTTTTTGGCATGATAATGGTCACGGACAAAAGATTCCATGGCAAAGGCCTTGATAAATGGATAAAAGATAAACGGGATATAAAAACGGGCCGTGTTGCCGCGTTGTGCCACACGACCCGTTTTACAGGTTTCAGGATTTAAGTTCAGTCAGATCCTCAAAAAAATCCAGGGCTTCCGGATTTTTCAGGGCATCCTTGTTTTTGACTTCTTTGCCTTCGATCACTTTTTTCACGGCCAGTTCCACTTTTTTCATGTTCAGGGTATAGGGCACGTCCGGGCAGGCAATGATTTTTGCCGGCACATGCCGGGGCGAGGCATTGGCCCGGATGTCGGCCCGGATTTTTGCTTCCAGCTCTGGGGTGAGGTCATATCCCTGTGCCAGTTTCACAAACAAAATGACCCGGACATCATTGTTCCAGGACTGGCCCACCACCACGGAATCTTCGAGCTCGGGCATGGCGTCCAGGCGGCGGTATATCTCTGCCGTGCCGATGCGGACCCCGCCCGGGTTCAACGTGGCATCGGACCGGCCGAACATGATCACCCCGCCTCTGGGGGTGACCTTGATGAAATCCCCGTGGGTCCAGATGCCCGGGAACTGGTCAAAATACGCAGAATGGTATTTGGACCCGTCCTCGTCTCCCCAGAAATAGATGGGCATGGACGGGAACGGGGCCGTGCACACCAGTTCCGCCTGCTGGTCCACCACGGGCTGTCCGTTGTCATCATAGGCATATACGGCCATACCTAAGCCCCTGCATTGAAGTTCCCCCGTATACACCGGTCCGATGGGATTGCCTAAGGCAAAGCACCCGTTCAGATCCGATCCCCCGGAAATGGAGGCCAGCTGCAAATCGGATTTCACATGCGCATACACAAATTTAAAGTTTTCATCCGACAAAGGCGAGCCCGTGGACAGCACGGATTTGAGCGGGGCCAGGTCAAACTGGCTTCCCGGCTTGACCCCGGCGTTTTTCAACGCTTCGATATAGCCGGCACTGGTGCCGAACACCGTGATTTTTTCATCCTGGGCCATTTGCCACAAAGCATCGGGTCCGGGGTGGAACGGGTTGCCGTCATACAGCACCAGGGTGGCACCCACGGACAGGCTGGCGGTGAGCCAGTTCCACATCATCCACCCGCAGGTGGTGAAATAAAAAATGGTGTCCTCTTTTTTCAGATCCGTGTGAAGCACCAGTTCTTTTTTCTGATGGACCAGGACCCCGCCGATGCCCTGAACCATGCACTTGGGCAACCCTGTGGTGCCCGACGAATACATGATGTACAAGGGATCATCAAAGTTCATCTGCACAAACTCGATGTCTTTGGCGGAAGCGTCCTTAAAATCCGCATAGTGCACGGCATTGGGCAATGCACTAATGTCCGGGGTATCGCTGATATAAGGCACCACCACGATTTTTTCAATGGAAGGCAGTTCCGCCACAATGCCGGCGATGCGCTCGATGGAGGATAAGGGTTTGCCTTTGAAGAAATACCCGTCCGCCGTGAACAGCACTTTGGGCCGGGTCTGGCCGAACCGGTCCAGCACCCCTTTGATGCCGAAATCCGGCGAGCAGGAAGACCACACCGCCCCAAGGCTGGTGGCCGCCAGCATGGCAATAATACTTTCCGGCATGTTGGGCACGAATCCCACCACCCGGTCTCCGGCCTTCACACCCATGGCCTTGAGGGCCGCCGCCGTCTGGGCCACTTCGTCATACAGCTGGTTGTAGGTCAATGTCCGGCGGACGGTATCCTCTCCTCTGAACACCAGGGCCGTGCGGTCATCTCTGAACCGGAGCAGGTTTTCGGCAAAATTGAGTTTGCTGCCCGCAAAAAATTTCGCCCCCGGCATTTTGTCTTTGTCCTGGATCACTGTGTGATAGGGCGCAGATACCTTGATGTCCAGAAAATCCCAGGCCGTGGCCCAGAAATCCTCCAGATTGGTTACTGACCATTCCCACAGCCCGGGGTAGTCTGTGAAGTGCTGATTGAATTTTTCATTCACCCGGGTCATGAACCCGTACATGTTGGTGGACTGGATCCTTTGTTCAGAAGGTTCCCACAGTTTTTCAGGCATGGTTGGCATCTCCTTGTTCATACTTATTCATAAAGGACCGCCAGAATGGTGGCCTTTTCGGTTCTTGCGGTCAGGTAGTGCGGGGTGGTGGACAGATAATAGGCGGAATCCCCGGGTTCCAGATCATAGGATTCCTTGGCAATGGTCAGATTGGCCACCCCGTCCAGCACATAGATGAATTCCTCCCCGTTGTGAACGGAAATTTCCTTTTCCTCAGCTTTTTCCAGCTGCACGATCAGTGCCTCCATGTGCCGGCCCTGGACTTCCGGGGCCAGACTCATGTAAGCATACACGCTTTTTTTGCTGGTTTTGGAAGCGGATCTGGCCACGGGTTTGCGGTCGTTTTTCCTTGTAATGGAGTACAGTTTGGTGCCCAGGCCCGAAACCAGCCGGCCTACGGCCGCATCCAGGGCTTTGGACAGTTTCATGACCATGCCCAGCTGGGGTTTTTCCCTGCCGGCTTCAATATCTTCCAGGCGCGACACTTCAAACCCGGTCAAATCGGACAGGTCCTGGAGTGAGATGCCCCGCTCCTCTCTTAGCTGCTGGATCCGTTTTCCCACCTCATCCACGGACTTGTCATCCCCATCTTCAATATTTCCGGTGAGGTCTTCAAAATAGTCCACGTTGATATGGGGAGTTTTGTCTTCCTTTTCCATTGCATCTCCTTTGTTTAATGGGTTATTCCGGAAACTTCTGATCCGGGGCCTCTCCCAGTTTTCCCTTGAGTTTTGCCAGACCGGGCCGGGCATATTCCATGTGGCCTTGGGTAAGGGTCCGGCCGTTGATGATGGCTTCGCTGCGCAGGCGGTGGCCCACGGTTCTTTCCATCTGTCTGCCCAGCCACAGGATCCGGTCCACATCATACCCGTGTTCTATACCCATTTCATCGATTTGTACAAGGGTATCTTCCAGGCATACCAGGCCCACGTACCGGGGATCGTCATAATAATAGTCGCCCGTTCCCTTGATGGGCCGGTCATCTAAAAAATTGGCCGGCTGCCCTCCTAGGCCTCCCAGGGTACACTCAAAATGGCAGATGCCGGCCTGGAGCGCTGCCAGGGTGGAAGCCGAGGCCACCCGTTTGGTTTCATGGAAATGGGCGATGTGTAAAGCGGTGTCCGGGATTTCGTCTAAAATCATGGAAAAGTACCGGTACACCTGTGGGGCGGATGCAGACCCGTCATGGTCGGCATGCTCGATGTCTGAGGCCCCGATATCCAGCCAGTGTCGGGTGAACTTGACCGCGTCTTTGAGTGCCGTGGCCCCGCCGATGGGAGATCCCCAGATGGTGGACACGGTGCCGCACATTTTGATACCTGCATCACTGCATTTCTGGATGCACCGTTCCGCCTCTTTCCAGTAGTTGGGCAGGGTGGTGCCGGAATTGGCGAAATGATGCTGTTCTTCCGTGGACACCATCATCAGCACCCGGTCCGGGCCCACGCCGCGCTTTTTGAGTTCAATAGCCCGGTCCACGGAAGGTTCTCTGATGGTGATGGCCGTCAGGGTGACATCTTTCATGTCAATGCCTTTTTTGGCGGCCCGGGACACAAAACTGTCCGACCGCAGGTGTGCCAGCAGTTCTTCGGCATCGGAAAACTGGGGCATGTTTCTGGGATTGCCTAAATTGGTGACTTCGATGTTGCGGCATCCGGCAAAAATCAGTTCCTCCAGATAGGTGATCTTGGCCGGGGTGGAGATGAATTTTTCCAAATGCTGAAATCCGTCTCTGACCGTGATGTCGCCGATGGTAACTTTTCTGGGCATTCTCGGGAAAATTTTCCAGTAATCATATTCTGTCATGGGTCGTCTCCTCAATATAAGGAATTTATAATATGGCGGCCCTGTTAGGCAACCGTAAAAACGGTAAAATGCGTGTGTTCCATTATTTTAAAACCGGAAGTTTCCAAACGACGGATCCGGGATCGGTCTGACCAGGCTGACTTCCAGGGCCATGGCCAGCCAGTCCCGGATTTCATGGAATTTAAGGACCCGGTCGTTGAACAGGCGGGATGCACAGAAAAACGGGTGGGCCTCGCCTTCGTATTTGTCGATCATTTTCTGCTGAAATGCAGCGATCTCGTCGGGTGTCATGGGATTGCCTGTGGCTTTGCGCTTGGCCTGCTCAATGCTCAACAACACCCCGCCCGCGCTTTTGCCGCTCATGACCCCGGTTCTTGCCCGCATGGTGGAAAACAAAAAATTGGGGCGGTAGGCCCGGCCGCACATGCCGTAGTTGGCGGCCCCGTTGTCCGGACCGATCACCAGCTGGATCCGGGGGACCTGGGCGCAGGACACGGCCCGCACCATGTCGGCCCCGTATTTGCCGATGCCCGCATGTTCGGATTCCGATCCCACCATATAGCCCGGCGCGCTCTGGATGAACAAGAGCGGGACTTTTTCATAGGAGCATCTAACCACCCATTCCGCCACTTTTTTGGCAGCTTCGTGGAAAATAATGCCTGCCCCGTTGGAGCAGATCACACCGGCCGGCAATCCTTTAATGCGGATTTTGCCGGTGAGGATGTTGGTGCCCCGGCCCGGGGCGAAATTTTTCTTGGCTTCGATGAATTCGGAATCATCGGCAATGGCCTGAAGAAACGCATGCCCCTTGATCCCATGGTGGGGGGAGGCGGGAAGCACATCGTACACAGTGGATGAACCGGTTTTGGGTGCTTTGGCCGCATACCGGTGCAGATGCAGGGTCTGGGGACGGGTCAAAGATAAGAGCTCCCGGACCCTGGCAATGGCTTGAGCCTGATCCGTGCACATGTGATCGGCCCCGCCCGACACCTGGGTGTGCACCCTGGCCCCGCCCAGATCTTCAGCGGAAATCTCCTCGCCCGTGGCCATTTTAACCAGGGGCGGACCGCCCAGAAAGGAAAACGACTGCTTGTCGATCATGATGGATTCACAGGCCATGAACACGATATAGGCGCCTCCGGCCGTGTTGCCGCCCGTGCTTAAAGTCACCTGGCGCAACCCTTTGGCAGACATTCGGGCCATGTTGTAGAAAATGGAGCCGAAATGCTGGTCATCGGGAAATACATCCGCCTGCATGGGCAGGAATACCCCGCCGGAATCCGCGATATACACGCAGTTGAGTCCGCAGTTTTCCGCAATGGCCTGGGCCCGCATATGTTTTTTCAGGGTAATGGGAAAGTAGGTGCCTGCCTTGACCCGGGAGTCATTGGCCATGATCATGGTCCAGTTGCCGTGAATTTTTCCGATACCCGTGACAATGCCGGCGCAGGGGACGTCTTCCACGCCGGGATATCCCATGCCGAACCCGGCCAGCATGGACAGTTCAAAAAACGGGGTGTCAGGGTCAATGAGATCCGCGATCAGTTCCCGCACCGGGCGTTTGCCGCGTTTGGCCAGATTGTCCACGGCCTTTTGACCGCCGGGCCAGGCCGCTTTTTCCCGCATGGTTTCCAGTTCTTTTTCCCGGTCTTCCCAGAAGTTTTGGTTATCGGTCATGGGATTATTTTCCTTTATAAACGGGTTTGCGTTTTTCTTTGAACGCCGTGAGACCTTCGATGCGGTCTTCAGTGGGGATGGTGACCCGGTAGGCATTGGACTCGATGGCAAGGCCTGTGGCCAGGTCCGTCTCAATGCCTTTGTCAATGGCGTACTTGGCCATTTCCACGGCAATGGGACCGGTCTCGGCGATCATGGCGGCCATGTCCAGGCAGGTGTTCATCAGTTTTTCCGGGGGGGCTGTTGCGTTCACCAGACCGATGGCCAGGGCTTCTTTGGCATCCACCCGCCGGCCGGTGAAAATCAGTTCCTTGGCCTTGGACACCCCGATAATCCGGGGCAGGCGCTGGGTGCCGCCCCCGCCCGGGATGATGGCCAGCCGGGTTTCCGTGAGTCCCATCACGGCCGTGTCGGATGCGATGCGGATATCCGATGCCAGGGCGATTTCCGTGCCCCCGCCCAGGGCAATGCCGTTGACGGCACTGATCACGGGCATTTTCAGGTTCTGGATCGCCGTCAACAGATTTCGGATGGTCACGATGAACTGTTTGACCTGGTCCTGGGTGAGGGTGGCGCGTTCCTTGAGGTCGGCCCCGGCGCAGAACGCTTTTTCTCCGGCCCCGGTAATGATCACGCTTCGGATCGTATCAGAGAACTGCAAATCATCGATTTCGTCTCTGAGGGCATACAGCAGATCAAAGTTCAGACAGTTCATCACGGCGGGCCGGTTCAAGGTGAGAATGACGGCCTGGTTTTTTTCCTCTTTGGTGAGCAGATCAGGTGTATCAGTCATGGTTCATGCTCCATTCCGGCGTCAGCAGCCGATGTGTCTCGAGATGACAAGACGCTGAACCTCGGAGGTGCCTTCCCCGATTTCCAGCAGTTTCTGATCCCGGTAAAACCGTTCCACATGGTATTCTTTCATCAGGCCGTACCCCCCGTGGATCTGCACGGCATGGTCCACCACCCGGCTCATCACTTCCGAACAGTAAAGCTTGCCCATGGCCGCCTCTTTTTCAAAAGGCCTGTGATTGGATTTCAGCCAGCAGGCTTTGTACAAAAGGTTTCTGGCGCATTCAATCTCCATGGCACAGTCTGCGAGTTTAAACGCCACGGCCTGGAATTTGGATATGGGCTGGCCGAACTGTTCTCTTTCCTTTGCGTATTTCAACGCCAGGTCATAGGCCCCCTGGGCACCGCCTAAACCCATGGCGCCGATGGACAGCCGGCCCCCGTCCAGGGTGGCCAGCATCTGGTGGAATCCGTCCCCTTTTTTACCCAGAATGTTTTCTTTGGGCACCCTGACATCGTCAAAATACAGTTCCGCCGTGTTGGAGGCCCGCCACATCATTTTTTTGTGCATGGGCACGGCTTTGAATCCGGGTGTGCCGCTTTCCACCAGGATACAGGAATATTCAGGTTTGCCATTGTCCCTGGTCCCGGTGACTGCCTGCACCGTCACGCCCATGGTCATGTCACAGGCCGCGTTGGTGATGAAAATTTTGGACCCGTTGATCACCCATTCATCGTTGTCCAGGACGGCCGTGGTTTTGCTGCCTCCGGCATCCGAGCCGGCCGTGGGTTCCGTGAGCCCGAATCCCCACAACCCTTCCCCGGCACACAGTTTGGGCAGGTATTTTTTCTTTTGTTCTTCCGTGCCGAAATAGTAGATGGGGCCGATCCCCAAAGAGTTGCCCGCAGCAATGGTGGCGGCCTGGGACCCGTCAATGCGGGCGATCTCTTCCACGGCAATGATATATGAGATGTAATCCATGGCCTGGCCTTCGTAGTTTTCAGAAACAAACATGCCGAAAAGACCGATTTCTCCCATTTTCCGGGTCAGGTCAGCGGAAAATGCCTCTTTTTCGTCCAGATCCCCGGCCACTGGGGCGATCTCCTTCTGGGCAAACTTTCTGACTTCCTTACGAATCATTTCCTGCTCTTTGGTAAGGTCAAAATCCACCCTGCGCCTCCTTGTTTTTATGGGTTGTTGTGAAGTTGGTTTCAATTTTTCAACCGGTATTCAACATCGCCCGACAAGATGAAAGGGGAAAAACTGATCGAGCGCTCAGTCTATTTATTTGGGATACTACATTTATAAAAAATGAATTGTCAATGGTTTTTTGCTGTCCCTTGGATAAGAAATTAATTTTTTTGCTTTTTTTTATTGCCGGGGTGTCTTAGAATATATTTATGAGCGCATGCGATCAAGACGTTTGCATTCTGTAAAGTGAATCTGAAACTTTAAAAAAGGAGATTTGCGATGGAATTTAAAAAGATAATGAATCCTGTGGACGGGTCTTCCCATTCCATTAATTCGACCCGGTATGCCATTGATCTGGCAAAAAAATTCGACTCCCACATTCTTCTGCTGCATTGTCATGCCCGATTTCCTGTGGTGCTGTCGGAGCCTTATTTTCAGAAGGCCATCGATGAAATCATGAAATCATCCGAAGACCTGATCAAACCCTTTGAGGAGATGCTTGAAAAATCCGGGGTGTCCTATGAGACACGAATTCTGGAGGGAACGCCGGGTACGCACATTGCGGAAGCGGCCAGAATTGAAAAAATGGATCTGATCGTCATGGGGTCCCGGGGCGTGTCGGATCTGGCCGGGCTGTTTTTGGGCAGTGTGGCCCATCAGGTGCTCAATAAAGCCGAATGCCCGGTGTTCATAACCAAATAATCAATCGGCGGGGTCAAAAAGGCGGCCTCACTTTTTGACCCCGCTTGGTTTTATTGTTTGTATCCGATCATGCGCAAAAATCCTTTGCGTTTTTCAATATCCGCATCTGTTTCAATGCCTTTGGATGAAAATCCGTCAATCACCCCTAAAATGCCCCGGCCCTGATCGGTTTGAGCCAGAATGACTTCCACAGGGTTGGCCGTGGCACAGTGAATCCTTGCCACTTCCGGCACGTTCTTGATGGTGTTGAGAATGTTGATGGGGAACATGTCCCGCATGAAAATGATGAATGTATGGCCGGCGGACAACGCATACGCATTGTCCCGGGCCAGCTGAATCAGTCCCTCATCCGTGCCGCTGTGCCGGACCAGGCATTCCATGGATGCCTCACAAAACGCCACCCCGAACCGGGCATTGGGAACGGTACAGATGATGGCTTCGTGGATATCTTCGACGGTTTTAATGAAATGGGCATGGCCTAAAATGAAATTCAGTGATTCCGGGTTTTCAATGGCCAAGGTTTTCAGTTCCATATGACGCTCCTTTCAAACGGGTGCTGTTGTGCGTTATTTTTTTGGGTTTCCGACTGATTGGACAGCTCATCTTAACGCAAAGGGGTCATAAAAAAAAGTCAAAATACAAATGCCCGTTTTGGCCTAAGGTTTTGCTTGACAAGCGTATGGATTCATGTAAGAAAAGTATGATTGAGCGCTCGTTCATATAGGTGAGGCAAACAGCGGCTCGGCCGGGCTTTTTAAAGTGCGGTCCGGAAAAAAAATAATTCAGGGAGTGGTGCTGTTGTGACAAAAGACCGGAAGAACAAACAACGGGTAGCGGACCCTGAGGTCCCCACCCAGATCAAGAATCCCGATCTGGTCAGAGAACGCCGCCGTCATATCATTGACTCCACGGTCACATTGTTTATCACCCATGGATACCATAAAACCACCACCCGCATGATCGCCAAAGCCGCCGGATTTTCCATCGGCTCTTTGTATGAATATGTCAGCTCCAAGGAAGATCTGCTTTACCTGGTTTGCAAAACCATCCACGAAGAAGTGCAGAAGGCCGTGGAAGAGGCTCTGGCCGACAACACCGGGGACAAAGCCGTGCTGGCCCGGGTGCTTCGCCGCTATTTCAAGGTTTGTGACAACATGGCCGACCATATTCTGCTCATGTATCAGGTGACCCAGTTTTTGCCGAAAAAATGGCAGGAACGGGTGTTGACCAATGAATTGAACATCACGGATATTTTTATCACCACCTTGAATCAGATGTCCGGCAAAAACAATTTTCCCGTGCTGGATGACGAAATCGTTAATCTTGTGGGACACAACATCTCCGTGCTCGGACAGATGTGGGCCTTCCGCCGTTGGCATCTGCAAAAGCAGTTCACCATTGAGCAGTATACCGCCATCCAGACCGATTTTATTCTCGGACTCATATTTTAAAAGGAGCCGTCATGACTCAGGAAACTCAGCCCTATACCCCGAAACACGCCATTAAAATCGTCACTGCCACCTCTTTATTTGACGGCCATGATGCGGCCATCAATATCATGAGGCGGATTCTTCAGGACACGGGCGCCGAAGTCATCCATATCGGACACAACCGGTCCGTCAAAGAGGTGGTGGATGCCGCCATTGAAGAAGATGCCCAGGGCATTGCCGTTTCCAGTTACCAGGGCGGACACATGGAATATTTCAAATACATGAAAGACCTGCTGGATGAACAGGGGGCTTCCCATGTCAGGATTTTCGGCGGCGGCGGCGGGGTGATCATTCCGGCGGAAATGGACGAGCTGCACGCGTATGGCATCACCCGGATCTATTCGCCGGAAGACGGCGCCAAAATGGGTCTCCAGGGTATGATCAACGATATGATGCGGGCCATGGACGGGCCGGGTGTGGATTTTGATCAGCTGGAATTCGATCGCCTGAATGTGGACAACAAGCTCACCGTTGCCCGGTTCATCTCCGCCATCCAGGAGGCCGGTGCCAATGATCCGGACCGGCTGAAACAGATCCTGGCAGCCCTGGCCCCGAAAGTTGAATCCGGAAATATCCCGGTCATCGGCCTGACAGGCACGGGCGGGGCCGGCAAATCCTCTTTAACCGACGAGCTGATCATCCGGATTCTCCGGGACCTGCCTGAAATGACCATTGCCGTGATCTCCTGTGATCCCTCCCGCCGCAAGACGGGCGGGGCCCTTCTGGGAGACCGGATCCGCATGAATGCCATTGACAACGATCGGGTCTACATGCGGTCTCTGGCCACACGCCGCTCCCAGACCGAACTGCCCGAATCCCTGCCTCACGCCGTGACCGTGGCCCGGGCCGCCGGGTTTGACATGATTCTGGTAGAAACCGCCGGCATCGGCCAGGGGGATTCCCGGGTGGTGGACCTGGTGGATCTGTCCGTGTATGTGATGACGGCGGAATTCGGGGCCCCGTCCCAGCTGGAAAAAATCGACATGCTGGATTATGCGGATATCGTGGTGGTGAACAAATATGAGAAAAAAGGGGCGGAAGACGCGATCCGGGATGTCAGAAAACAGGTGCAGCGCAACCGCAAAGCCTGGGACAAGGACCCGAAAGAGTTGCCGGTCTTCGGCACCATTGCTTCCAAGTTCAATGATGACGGGCTCACCGCTTTTTATCATGCCCTGCTTAATTTGATCAACCAGAAGAAAAACAAAGGGTTTACCTCGTCCATTCCTGAGACCGGGGTCAAGGAGTCTTCCTCTAAAACCATTATCATTCCGGGGGAGCGCACCCGGTACCTGGCCGAGATCGCAGACACGGTCCGGCAGTATCACCTGGACACCCGGAACCAGGCCGATGCGGTGCGGGAACGCTGGCATCTGGCATCGGCCCTGGAATTGCTGGACACGGGAACCGACAGTCCGGACCAGGCCCTGGCCAGGCTGAAACAGGCCCTGGAAGAAGCGCAAAATCAAGTGGAACCACAAACCGATGACCTGATCACCGCATACACGGCCAGCAGCAAGGCCTTTGAAAAAGATGAATTTGTCTACCAGGTCAGAGACAGGGAGTTCCGGGTGCCGTTGTACACAAAATCGCTGTCCCATTCAAAGATTCCCAAGATCGCCCGGCCCGGATTTTCCGATCCCGGAGACCAGTACCAGTGGATGAGAAAAGAAAATTTTGCCGGTCAGTTTCCCTATACGGCCGGGGTGTTTCCGTTGAAACGGGCGGATGAGGATCCCACCCGGATGTTTGCCGGCGAAGGCGGACCGGCTGATACCAACCGCCGGTTCAAGCTGCTGTCTTCCTCTTATCCGGCCAAGCGCCTGTCCACGGCTTTTGATTCCGTGACTTTGTACGGATTTGACCCGGACCGGCGCCCGGATATCTACGGCAAGATCGGCACCTCCGGGGTGAGTATCTGTACCCTGGAAGACGTCAAGGTCTTGTATGACGGGTTTGACCTGTGCGCCCCCAACACCTCCGTGTCCATGACCATCAACGGCCCGGCCCCCATGATGCTGGCCATGTTTTTGAACACGGCCATTCATCAGCAGATGGACAGATTTGAAAAAGAACACGGCCGGAAACCCGATGAAAACGAAGCCGCCGACATCCGGGCGTTTGCATTGTCCACCGTGCGGGGCACGGTCCAGGCCGACATACTCAAAGAAGACCAGGGACAGAATACCTGTATCTTTTCCATTGAATTTGCCCTGAAAATGATGGGGGATATCCAGCAGTATTTTATCGACCACCAGGTGAAAAATTTTTATTCCGTGTCCATTTCCGGATACCACATTGCCGAGGCCGGGGCCAACCCCATCACCCAGCTGGCGTTGACCCTGGCCAACGGGTTCACCTATGTGGAATATTACCTGTCAAGGGGCATGCATATCGATGAATTCGCCCCGTCCTTGTCATTTTTCTTTTCCAACGGCATGGATCCGGAATACACGGTCATCGGCCGGGTGGCCCGGCGCATCTGGGCCGTGGCCATGCGGTACAAGTACAGGGGAAACGACAAGTCCCAGAAACTCAAATACCACATCCAGACCTCGGGCCGGTCCCTTCATTCCCAGGATATCCAGTTCAATGATATCAGGACCACGCTCCAGGGGCTGTGTGCGATTTACGACAACTGCAACTCCCTGCACACCAATGCCTTTGACGAAGCCATCACCACCCCGTCTGCGGAATCCGTACGGCGGGCCCTGGCCATCCAGCTGATCATCAATAGAGAATGGGGCCTGGCCAAAAACGAGAACCCGCTTCAGGGATCGTTTATCGTGGATGAACTCACGGATCTGGTGGAAGAAGCCGTGCTGGTGGAGTTCGAGCGTATCACGGAGCGGGGCGGGGTTCTGGGGGCCATGGAAACCGGGTACCAGCGGGGCAAGATCCAGGAGGAGTCCATGTACTACGAGCACCTCAAACATTCGGGCAAACTGCCCTTGATCGGCATCAACACCTTTGAGGATCCGGATGCAAATTATGCGGACATGGCCAATCACCTGGAACTGTCCCGGTCGACGGAAGAACAGAAAAACGCCCAGCTGGAACGGCTGGATGCGTTTAAGGCGGCCCATGAAGATGCCCGGGAAGCCGCGTTGAAGCGGCTGCAACAAACCGCTTTGAATGGCGGTAATATGTTTGAAGAACTCATGGAAACGGTGAAGGTCTGTTCTTTGGGGACCATTACCGGGGCGCTGTATGAGGTGGGGGGCAAGTACCGCCGGAACATGTAAGCATGCCGATCACATATTCTGAGAGCCGGGATTCAAAACTCACAAGGGCCTTTACAATTGGATAAAAGCTTGCAATCAGCAATACCACTTGATACATTGCAGCTGCAATATAGCGAATAATGATATATAAATATAAGGAGACCGACCCATGCAGAACGCAGTTATCGTCAGTGCCGTCCGAACGCCTCTGGGCAGTTTCGGCGGGACGTTGAGTACCCTGGGCGCCACGGATCTGGGAGGGATGGTAATCAAGGAAGCCATCACCCGGGCCGGCATTGAATCTTCCCGGGTGGACGAATGCATCATGGGCATGGTGCTGCCCTGCGGCTACGGCCAGAACCCGGCCAAGCAGGCCGTGGTCAAGGCCGGACTGCCCTGGGAAGTGGAAGCCATTACCGTGAACAAGGTGTGCGGATCATCTCTGAAAGCCGTGATGCTGGCGGCCCAGGCCATCCAGTGCAATGATGCGGAGGTGGTGGTGGCCGGCGGCATGGAGACCATGAGCATGGCCCCGTATTACATGGAAAAGGCCAGGTGGGGGCACCGCATGGGGCCCGGCCGTATCGAAGACCACATGATCCATGACGGGCTGTGGGACATTGTCAATGATTTCCACATGGGCATGTCCAATGAACTGTGTTCCGAGCGCTGGGAGGTATCCAGAGAGGACCAGGACCGGTATGCGGCGGAATCCTACCGCCGGGCCAATGAAGCCGTGGCTTCCGGACGGTTCAAAGATGAGATCATGCCTGTGAGCGTGCCCCGGCGCAAAGGGGACCCCATCATATTTGACACGGATGAGTGTCCCCAGGAAACCTCGTTTGAGCGGCTGTCCAACATGAAGCCAGCATTTAAAAAAGAGGGCAAAGGAACGGCCGGCAATGCATCCATTATTTCCGACGGTGCGTCTGCCGTGGTGGTCATGAGCGAGGAAAAAGCCAGGGAACTGGGATGCCCGGTCATGGCGAAGATCGGGGCCCAGGCCTCTTTTGGTATTGACATGAAATATGTGCTCATGGCCCCGATTTATGCCATTCCCAAAGTATTGAAAAAAGAAGGTATCAAGATTAATGATATCGATCTGTTCGAGATC
Source organism: Desulfotignum phosphitoxidans DSM 13687 (assembly GCF_000350545.1). GTDB lineage: Bacteria > Desulfobacterota > Desulfobacteria > Desulfobacterales > Desulfobacteraceae > Desulfotignum > Desulfotignum phosphitoxidans. The sequence goes on along the minus strand of NZ_APJX01000004.1, from coordinate 345,614 downwards.
AACGAGGCGTTTTCCGGATCTTCTGCCGGCATCAACAAGGTGCTGGAACTGGATCCGGCCATCGTGAACGTTAATGGCGGGTCCGTGGCCCTGGGCCATCCCATTGGTGCGTCCGGGACCCGGGTTTTGACCACGTTATTGTATGAAATGCAAAAACGCGATGTGCATCAGGGCCTGGCCTCTCTGTGCTTAGGCGGCGGTGAAGCCGTGGCCCTGGTGGTACATCGCTGACCCTTTTTGTCAACCCACATAATCAGGAGAAAATAGAATGGATATAAATACATTTGGTGTGATCGGTGCCGGCCAGATGGGCAACGGCATTGCCCAGGTGGCAGCGGCTGCCGGCCTGTCAGTGATCATGAGTGATATCAAGCAGGAATTTTGTGATAACGGCATGGCAACCATCACCAAAAATCTGGACCGGATGGTCAAAAAAGAAAAGATCAAAGACGCGGACAAAACCGCCATTCTGGGTCGGATTACCACCACCACGGATCTCAATGATATGGCCAAAGTGGATTTTCTGGTGGAAGCCGCTGTGGAGCGCGAAGATCTGAAGTTCAATATTTTCAAGGACCTGGACAGAATCTGTCCGGAACATGTGATTTTGTCCACCAACACCTCGTCCATTCCCATCGGCCGGATCGCAGCCCAGACCTCCCGGCCGGACAAGGTCATCGGCATGCATTTCATGAACCCCGTGCCCGTGATGAAGCTGGTGGAAGTGATCCGGAGCATTGCCACGTCCGATGAGACCTTTGACATCACCTGGAAACTGTCTGAGAAATTCGGCAAAACTCCTGCTGAAGCCAGTGATTATCCGGGGTTCATCGCCAACCGGATTTTGCTGCCCATGATCAATGAAGCCGTGTTCTGTCTGTACCAGGGCGTGGGCAAAGCAGAAGATATCGACACGGTGATGCGCTTAGGCATGAATCATCCCATGGGTCCTCTGGCTTTGGCGGACCTCATCGGTCTGGATACCTGCCTGGCCATCATGGAAACTTTGTACGACGGATTTAAAGATTCCAAATACCGGCCCTGCCCGTTGCTCAGAAAATATGTGGAAGTGGGCTGGCTGGGAAGAAAGACCGGCAAGGGCTTTTATGACTATCAATGATCAATTGTGTCATATTGTTCCAGGTAAAGAATTGTCCGCCCGGATCCGTGATTTGCAGATCCGGTTAAAAAACCAGGGCCTGGACGGGGCCCTGGTGATCCAGAAAGCCGATCTGTTTTACTACACGGGCACCACCCAGAACGGATGGCTGTATGTGCCGGAAGACGGGGATGCCGTATTCATGGTGTTTAAAAGTGTGGCGCGGGCCAAAGCGGAAGCCCGTTTGCCTGTGATCCCGGTGCTGAGTCCGAAAAAAATTCCGGACATTCTCTCGCAACAGGGCTTAGGGCTGCCTGAAACCCTGGGGCTGGAACTGGATGTGCTGCCGGCAGCCCAGTATCTGATGTTCAAAGAGATTTTCAATACATCGCATATCCAGGATGTGTCTTTTGAGATCCGGTCCCAGCGGGCCGTGAAATCCGAATTTGAAATTCAATGTATGCAGCGGGCAGGGCTGATGGCGGACCGGGTAGCGGAACAGGTCACACAACTGATCCGGCCCGGCATGCCGGAGATCGAACTGGCCGGGCTTCTGGAAGCTTATGCCAGAAAACTGGGCCACCAGGGATTGATCCGCATGCGGTTGTGGGACAATCATCTGTTTTACGGGCATATCATGTGCGGTGCGGCTGCGGCCGTGCCGGGCGCGTTTGCCTCTCCCACGGCCGGTGCCGGGCTCAATCCCAGTATCGGCCAGGGCCCGGGCCGGGATGTGATCCGGCCCAACGAACCCGTGCTGGTGGATTATGTGTTTTCCCTGGACGGATATCTGGCGGATCATACGCGGATTTTTTCTTTGGGACCGCTGCCCGATGACCTGCAAAAAGCCCATGAAGCCATGCTGACCATTCAGGAATCCGTTCGAACCGCAGCCGTGCCCGGGGCTGTGACAGGGGATTTGTATGATCAGATGATTGCCATGGCCGATGATCTGGGATATGGCGATTTTTTCATGGGCGCGTTCCATCCGAAAATCCGGTTTACCGCCCATGGATTGGGCATTGAACTGGATGAATTTCCCTTTATTGCCAAAGGGCAGACCCAGACCCTGGTACCGGGGATGACCCTGGCGTTGGAACCCAAGGTGGTGGTGCCGGGCAAAGGGGTGGTGGGAATTGAAAACACCTGGGTTGTCACGGATGCCGGGCTGGATCGCCTGACCCGGTTCCCGGATGCCGTGTGTGTGGTTTGAACCCGTTTTTTTACAGGTCTGCCAGAATTTTTCGGGCGGATTCGGCTCCCTTGAAATCCGATTGAAGCGATAACGCCGTTTCAAAGGCGTCTCTGGCATCATCGGTCCGCCCCTGTTCCAGGCGGGCCCGTCCCAGGTGATAGAAAAACACGGGGTTTGACGGGTCAATGTCAATGGCGGCCGTAAATTCCATGGCCGCGCTGTCAAACAAACTTTTTTTAAAATAAACCCATCCCAATGTATCCATGACAGCCGGTGCCTGCTGGGTTTGACGTCTGGCCTGCCGGGCCATATCCAGGGCCTGGTTCAGGTGAATCCCCTGTTCCGCATACAGGTAAGCAAGATTATTAAGCGCCGGGATGAGATCCGGATCGATTTCCAGGGCCGTCTTGTAATGGGTTTGTGCCAGATCGAATTGCCCTTTGTTTTCGTATAGCGTGCCGATCAGCGTATGGGCCGAAGCCTGATCCGGACGTTTTTCAATGAGGGCGGTATAGGTCTGAATCGCCTCTTGAAACCGCGCTTGGGCCGTGTATATTTTTCCCAGGCTCAGATAGGGGGTGACATATGAGGGATTTTTCAATATGGCCTGTTCATAGGTTGTGACGGCGTTTTCCAGCTGGTTGTCCGCCAGAAGGATGTTGGCTTTGAGATTGAGAATCACGGCGGCCACCATGGGATCCTCCCCTCTTGCGGCAAGATGTTCGTCACAGCGGGCAATCGCCTGTTCAAATTTTTCCTGCAGGGCATAAACGGTGATCAGACCGGAAAATACATCCATAAGATCCGGATCGATGTCTAAGGCCTGGTTCAGGTAAGTGATTGCCCGGTCATAATTTTTTTCAGACCGTTCCAGGATTCCCAGCCGATACAAAGCCACAGGGTTGTCCGGTGTGGATTGTATGAGCTGTTCAAAAACAGTTCGGGCCGCCGGAATGTCCTGGGTTTCCAGCAATGTGTTTCCCAGCAGGATACCGGCATGATAGTGGTTGGGCACTTGTTTGAGTACCTGTCCGGCATGGTCTTTTGCCAGCGAGATATCCCCCTCCTGGAAATGGATTTCTCCCAGAAGCAGGCGGGCCTGATACAGATAAGGGGCTTTTTCGATGGCCGTGGACAGCATGGCCTTGGCCTGGGCAAAATCATTTGCTTTTTTCAGAACGGACCCCAGCAGATAATGGGCTTGACCGGATTCCGGATCTTCCTGGATCATTTTCCGGAAAAGGGCGGCCGCAGCATCCAGTTCATTTGTTTCAGCCAGAATTTTTCCTTTCAGCATCCTGGCAGGGAAAAACCCCGGTCGTTGACTCAAAATTTCATCCACGATCTCCTGGGATCGACGCATATGATTCAAAGAAAAATAAAATTCCGCACATGCGGTCAACACCCCATGGTTCTCCGGTGCCAGGTCCATGGCTTGGCGGATATAAGCGGTGGCATCATCGATTCTGGACTGACGCACATACAAATCCGCCATTAACATATGCGCATTCAGGTTTTCAGGATCTTTTTTCAAAGCGGAAGCAAACTGATGTGCCGCTTTGTCAAGGTCGTTGCGTGCCAGGTAAAAGCTTCCCAGAAATGTATGGGGTTCCGGATCTGCAGGGGCTTGGTTGATGTAATCTTCAATGACGGATTCCGCTGCAGGTGTATCACCTCTGGAAAGATAAAAATCAAACAGGGTTTTATACACGCGTGCGGATTCAGGTTCCAGCTCCAGCGCGGTTTTCAAGCTGGTTTCCGCCGCCGTGAACTCGGACCTGGCCGCATAAATTCCAGCCAAAGCCAGGTATGCTTTGGGTTGCCGGGTATCGATCGCCAGTATTTTTTCATAAATATCGGCAATCTGATCCAGGTTTGCCGGGTCCCGGCTCAGAATTCCCGCTTTCAGATACAAGGCCGGAATATGGTCTGGCTGCTCAGCCAGTACCCGGTTTACCCGGGTTTCCGCTTCCTGGGTCTGCTGGGCCAGCAGATAAAAAGATGCCACCTGGGTCACAGTATCCAGGTTGTTAGGATCGATCTGCTCCAGGCGCAACAGACTGCTGAATCCCTGCTGGGTGTCTCCCGTTTTAAGATATGCCTGGGCCAGCATTTCCCATGCCCGGATAGATTCGGGGTCGATGTCTATGGCGTTTTTCAGCTGAATCACGGCGTTGCCGAATTCGCCTTTTTCAAGAAATGTCTGTCCCTGGGATAAAAATTGTTCCTTTTTTTCCGTATCTGAGGCACAGGCACACAGAAAAAAACAGACAGAAAAAAAGATACAGACCAAAACCGGTTGCGTGTGCGTATAATATTTTTTCATGCTGTCCTTGTAGCACAATCAGAAAAAAAGGAAAATAATTTATCTGCCGTATTTGTCGTTAAAGGATTTCCAGAAATTTTTGTCTTTTTCCTGCCAGCCCGATCCAAAGGATTTATCAAAAAACGGTTTGAGTTTGGAAAACCAGGCCCCATACCCCTGATTCCCCTGGATCCGGTTCCGGAGGACATCTGCCACATGGGTGGGCAGATTGGCCAGTTCATCTTTGGGAATATAGGCATCCGCCCCTTTTGTGATGGATTCCTTCAGATTTTCCGGTGTCAGGGCATGGGCCGTGAGCATCAAGGCGGGCAGGTTTTTTTCTTTGGCCAGCGTCAGGATGTCATAGCCCCTGACGCCCATAATATCCAGAATGGCCAGATCATAGATGGATTCATCCAGTTTTTTTCTGGCTGCCTCAAAAGAAACGGCCGTATCTAAGATACACATATCCATGAGTTCTTCAATGGTCTCTAATATGTCGGGTTCGTCATCCACCACCAGGATGCGGCGGTCTTTGATCAGGTCCTGGGTGGAGATGGTGTCCAGATCGAACTTCACGGTTGTGACCGGGCAGGGGGCCTTGAGGATCACGTACCGGGCCGTGGACCCCAAAATGGCTTTCTGTGCCCGGGATTTTTTCCGGATTCCCAGAAAAATCTGGTTGATCTCATTTTCTTCGGCAAATTTTACCAGATCTTCTCCAGCGGACATGCCCCGGACGCTCTGCTGGCAGTCACATTGGATATGGGCGTGCGCCAGAAGGCTTTTGGCGAAATTCAGGTTTTTCTCCGCTGTCTGGATATCCGCCTGTTTTTCCGAAGACCCCCCTTCCATGGAGGTGATCACATGCACAAAGGCGTTGTGGAACACTGCTGTGTCCCGTGCCAGGGCCAGGGCCAGACGTCCTTCTTCTCCGCCGTCATATCCCACCAGAATTTTCATGTTATGCTCCTAAACTGTTTTTTTTAAGTCTACATCCAGCGTTTGCGCCGTTTATAAGATTTTACATCTTTAAAGGATTTCCGTCCGCCCCCTTTGGTAATGCCCATATAAAATTCTTTGACATCCGGGTTGTTCTGCAGTTCTTTGGAGGGGCCTTCCAGCACGATTTTACCAGATTCCATGATATAGGCATAGTCGGAAACTGCCAGGGCCACCTTGGCGTTCTGCTCCACCACCAGGATGGTGGTGGACAGTTCTTTGTTGATGCGCTGGATATTGTCAAATATTTCTTTTACCAGCAGCGGGGCCAGGCCCAGAGAGGGTTCGTCCAGCATGAGCATCTTGGGAGCCGCCATCAGTGCCCTGGCAATGGCGATCATCTGCTGTTCGCCGCCGGAGCTGTATCCGGCCATACGGTTGGTGACATTGGAGAGCCGGGGGAAATGTTTGTACATGAGATCATTGTCTTTTTTGATGGCGGAAGCCCCGTCTTTCCGGGTAATGGAGCCCACAATGATATTCTCGCTCACGGTCAGGTGTTTGAACACCCGGCGGCCTTCAGGCACCATCACGGCTCCGAGTTTCACCACATCCGTGCCCATTTTATGGGTAGTGTCTGTGCCGTCAAAGGTGATATGGCCTTCCCTGATGGCCCCGTTCTCCGGTTTCAGGAGCCCGGAAATGGCCCGCAGGGTCGTGGTTTTGCCGGCCCCGTTGGTGCCCAGCAGCGCCACAATGCTGCCCTTGGGAACAGACAGACTCACCCCCCGCAGCACCTGGATGATGTCATTGTAGACCACTTCAATATTGTTGACTTCCAGCAGATTGGTTTCCATATGCGCTTTCTTTTGCTTGGGGTTGATCCTGCCAGAAACGCTCCCGTGTCCTGATTAAGCGTTTTGGCAGGATATGTTTTTTGTTTACCGGCCGGCCCGGACTTTCTGGATATACTGGGATTCAAAGGACTGGATTTTTTTGAATACCCCGTCCTGGGCGATGTAAATGTTCTGGACATCCACCCCGATCCGTTCGGTTTCCGAGTAGGTCACCGGCCCGGCAGCCACAAACGAGTTGAAATTCATTTTCTGCAACATTTTATACAGGTTTTCCCGGGTGACTTTCAGGTCGGCGGATTTGGCCATTTTAATGGCTTCCGTGGCAATCTGTGCCGCCAGAATTCCGGCACCATAGTTATGGGAGTTGGCAGCCTTGTCGTCCCGGTCATATCGTTTGGCCAGTTCCAGCTGTTTTTTGGCCCCTTCGTTGTTTTCCGAGGTCAGGTTGTAGGAATCGGCCCAGATGTATCCTTCCGTGGCCGTGCCGGCCAGAGCGATCAGATCCGACCCACCCGTATAGTGGGCCCCCAGGAAAGTGAGCTTGCCTTTTTCACCAAAAGAGCCGGCCGTGACTCCCAGTCTCTGGGCATCGGTGAGCATGGTGGCCACCGGAGTCTGAACGGTCTGACAGATCACATACTGTACCCCTTTGCTGACCAGGCGCTGGAGCATGGCCGTGTTATCCAGATCCGTGCCGTGTTCCACCACTTCAACGATTTCGATTTTCATGCCTTCGGCAATGGCTTTCTGGGTGTCCTCCAGAGGGCCTCTGCCGAAGGCGGAAGGATGAATAAAAAAAGCGACCTGGGGGATATTGTCTCCCTGATGGTTTTCCGTGATATATTCCGCCAGCCCCACGGCATTTTCCGAATACGTGGCCACAGGCATGAAGGTATAATTGGCATCCACAATCAGGCCTTCATGATAGGAGGCGGGAATCACCGGAATCTGCACTTCTTCAAAATCTCTTTTCAATGCCAGGTTGCCGCCCGTGGCGTAGCTTAAGAAAATCAGGATCCCGTCATCCAGAAATTCTTCAAAAAACCGCTTGGTGGTGTCATTTTTGTATTGGTCATCCCGGATGGGGCAGTCGATTTTGTCACCGTCTCCCAGATAATCGGTTTCATTGACAAATTTGAACCAGTCTTCCGCCCCTTTGGCATAGGGGTTTCCCGCATCGGATGTCGGGCCGGTGATGGCCAGTGACATCCCGAGTTTGTATGTTTTGCCGGCACTTGCCGGCAGGGTGAATGCTAACACGAACACAATAACCAAAAATGCGTTGAAAAATAATGTGGCCTTGCTTTTCATGGTACGTCCCTCCTTGAATTTGGGTGTTGACCTGCAATATGGTTAAAGCGGCGGCATGTTCCAAAACCGGTCAGTAGCGGAACGGCCACAGCTTGGTGTAGGATTTCACAATGCGCCACCAGTTGGCGATCCCCCGGGGCTCATACATCAGAAACAGCACAATGACCAGACCAAAACTCAACGGCTTCAAGGCCGTGGCCACATTCGGGGCAGAGGTCAGATACTGTCCCACAAATTCCGAAAACTGCTCGACCTGAATGTCTAAGAATTTGATGGCCACGGGTCCCCAGAAAATCCCGTTCAGCGTGCCTAAGCCCCCCACAATGGCCATGGCCAGATATCCGACAGACGCGTGCAGGGTAAAGGATTCAAACCCCACCCCCCGGTAGAGATAGGCATGCAGCGCCCCGGCCACACCCGCAAAAAATCCGGCCAGGGCAAAGGCATACACCTTGGTGAGCCCCGGGTTCATGCCCATGGCATCCGCGGCCCGGTCATTGTCTCTGACCGCCACCAGGCACCGGCCGTATTTGGTTTTCAGCAGGTTTCTGACCCCAAACCCCAGGATCACCACAATGGTCAGGATGATATAGTACCAGAACAGATAATGGTCGCTTCTGCCCACCTGGCCGGTGAGCCAGTGGGCCCGTCCCACATAGATGGTCTGACCCTGGTTGAAAAAGCTCATGAACTGGATGACCCATTCAAAAATCATCTGGAACGACAGGGTAGCAATGGCCAGGTACAGGTGCTTGAGCCGCAGGGCCGGCAGGCCCACGAACGCACCGAAAATGGCCCCCATGATGCCGGCACACACAATGAGCACGGGCCAGAAATGGGTGACGATGACATGGTTTTCCCCGATGACCTGACATACGGATGCCACGGTATAGGCCCCGATGCCCACGAACGCGGCATGACCGATGGAGATCAGCCCGGCAAATCCCAGCAAAAGGTTCAATCCCATGACCGCCACGATGGCGATCAGGATGTTGTCCAGCACCAGCATGTACTTGTTGCTGATTTCAAATACCAGGGGCCACCCGAACAGAATGACCAGAAAACAGGTGAAAATGGTCCGGTCCAGGTGGGTGAAAAAGGTTCGCTGCTCTTGTTTGTAGGAGGTGAAAAAGTTTCCTGTTGCTAACCACCGGTTCTGTGACATAGGCTACACCCGCTCGATTTCATGGATACCGAACAATCCATGGGGTTTGAAAAGAAGAATGATCAACAAAATAATATAGGGCATGACATCGCCGGTGCCGTTGAGCCCGAAATTACCGTCCAGGTATCCGGAGGCAAATTGCTGGATCAGACCCATGATGATGCCGGCCACCACGGCCCCTAAAATGGAATCCAGGCCCCCTAAGATCACCACGGGGAACACCACGATGCCGAAAGCATGCAGGGTTTCAAAATTCAACCCTGTGATGTTGCCGATAATGCACCCGGCCGCAGCCGCGGACAGCCCGGCCGTGGCCCAGGCCAGTGCGAACACCCGGGGCACGGAAATGCCCACGGACATGGCGCCGAACTGGTCGTCCGACACAGCCCGCATGGAGATCCCCACCGTGGATTTTTTAAAAAACCAGGAAAAGCACCCGATGAGCACAAAGGTGATGATCACCCCCACCAGCTGGGTCCAGGAAATGGATACCCCGCCCACGACAATGGATTCCGTGGGAAGAAATGTGGGGAATGAAAAATTCTCCGACCCGAAGGGGGTCAGGTAGATGAGCCCGTCAAAAATGGATGCCAGCCCGATGGTGACCATGATCACCGAGATGATGGGTTCTCCGATGAGCCGTCTTAAAAAGATTCTTTCCACACTCATGGCCAGAAAAAAGGTGATGAGCATGGAGGCCAGAAAGGAAAAAAAGATGGGCACTCCCAGCCGGACGGTGAGGAAAAAGGTGATAAACGCACCCGCAGCGATGATCTGGCCGTGGGCGAAATTGGCCACCCGGCTGGATTTGTAGACCAGTACCAGGCCCAGGGCGGCCAGGGCATAGATGGAGCCCACTACGATGCCACTGACTACAATTTGAAAAAAATAACTCATCACACTCCTTTCACCGTGTAAAATGCGATCCGGGTTTTAACCAGGGTCGACTGCCCGTCCTGGTATTGGAAGGACGCTTCGACCTCTTTTGTGTCCACTTTTTCATCATACAGGGCCTCATACAGGTTCTGATACCGCTCCTGTACAAATTTGCGCCGTATTTTGCCGGTTTTGGTCAACTCGCCGTCATCCACATCCAGCAGCTTGTACAGCAGGGCAAACCGCCTGATTTTAAAATGCGCTTTTTCCGCTCTGGAATTGACATCGATCACCTGTGCCATGATCAGGTCTGCCACCTCCTTTTTTTTGGACAGGTCCATGTAGGTGGTGTAGGAAAGGCCTCTGTCTTCGGCCCATTTTCCCACCACAATGGGATCGATGTTGATGAGGGCCGCCACAAAATCCTTTTTGTTGCCGAAAATCACGGCTTCTTTGATATAAGGACTGAACTTGAGGGCATTTTCCAGGAACATGGGAGAAAACATCTCTCCTTTGTTGTTGTGCATCACATCAGATACCCGGTCAATGACCACCAGGTGCCCGTTTTCATCTATGAATCCGGCATCGCCGGAATGCAGCCATCCGCCTTCCAGCAGTTCTTTGGATTTTTCCGGCAGTTCAAAGTATCCGGGGGATACGGAGGGGGATCGGGACAGGATCTCCCCGTCATCGGCAATTTTGCACTCCGTGCCCGGCAGGGGCTTGCCCACGGTTTCAGGCCGGATATCCCCGTCTCTGTGCATGTAGGCAATCCCCGTGATTTCGGTCTGGCCGTAAATCTGTTTGAGGTTGACCCCGATGGCCTGGTAAAAGGTGAACAGTTCCGGTCCCAGGGCGGCCCCGCCCGTATAGGCCCGCCGCAGGCGCAAAAGCCCGATCTGGTTCACCAGGGGCCGGAATATGAACTGTTTGCCCAGCCAGGCTTTGAACCGGAGCATCGCCGACATGGATTTCCCGGTCATGCGGTACCCGGCCGCCGTAATGCCGACCCGGATAAAATAGTTATACATCAGTTTGTTGAACCAGTAGGACTGGTCGATTTTCAGCCAGATCTCCGACCGGATGCCTTCATAGATCCTGGGGGCCCCGAACATGAAATGGGGGCCGATCTCTTTTAAATCCGACATGGCGGTTTCAACGGATTCCGGAAAATTGATGGTGATCCCCGTGGCCATGGCCACACCAAATGAGTTCATCTGTTCCCCGATCCAGGCAAAGGGCAGAAATGAGACATATTCATCCGTTTCTTCCAGGGGATCCACCTGGGTGATTCTAACCCCCATGTTGATATAGTTTTTATGGGTCATCATGGTGCCCTTGGGCAGCCCTGTGGTGCCAGAGGTCAGACACAAATGGCAGACATCTTCGGGTTTGCCCTGGTCCACCAGGGACTCGAACAGGTCCGGGTCTTTGGCATGGGCCGCATCTCCCATTTCAAACAGATCCCGGATATTGACGAACCAGTCATCGGACATGTAATCGCGCATGCCCCGGGGGTCTTCAAAAATGACTTTTTTGACATTGGGAATCTGGTCCCGGACCTCTTTGACTTTGTCCACCTGTTCCTGGTTGTCGCAGAACACGGCAGACACTTTCAGGTACTGGATGATCTGGGCGATCTCCGCCGGCATGGTGGTCTGGTAGATGCCGGCGGATATGGCACCGATGGCATGGCCGCCGATGGCAACAAACAAGAGTTCCGGGATATTGTCCGAGATAATGGCAATGGTATCTCCCTTGCCCAGGCCCATGGCCCGCAGCCCCATGCCGGTTTTCCGCACATAATCATAATATTCTTCCCAGGTATAGGCATTCCAGATGCCGTAATCTTTTTCCCGGAGAGCTGTGCGTTTGGGAGATTCAGCCACCCGCCACCGCAGCAGCTGGGGGATGGAGAAATTCAGCAGGTGTTCATTGTTACTCATGGTGATCAGTCCTCCCCGATATAGGCATCAATGACTTTGGAATTGTTGGCAACCTCGTCCGGGGTGCCGGATCCGATCACCTGTCCGAAATCCAGCACATAGATCCGGTCGGAAATGTCCATGACCACCCCGAGATCATGTTCCACCAGCACCACGGTGACGTTGCGTTCTTTCTGGATATCCATGACAAACCGGACAATGTCTTCTTTTTCCTGAATGTTCATGCCGGCCATGGGTTCGTCCAGCAGCAGTATTTCAGGATCCAGGGTCAGGGCCCGGGCCACCTCCACTTTTTTCTGGATCCCGTAGCTCAGGTTGCCCACTTGGTTTTTGCGGTAGGGTTCCAGCTCCATGAAATCGATGATATCTTCCACAAATTTTCTGTTTTCCGCTTCCACCCGGGAGGCTTTGCCGAAAAAAACAGCCGCATGAAAAAGGGAATAGGTCAGGTTCTGGTGCCGGGCCAAAAGCAGATTGTCCAGCACGGACAACCCTGAAAACAGCTCCAGGTTCTGGAAGGCCCGGGCAATTCCCATGGTGGAGACCTGGTGGGGGGAGGCATGGCTCAGGTCTTTATCCTTATAAATGATTTTCCCTTTTGTGGGGTGATAAAATCCGGAGATGCAGTTGAGCATGCTGGTTTTACCCGCCCCGTTGGGCCCGATGATGGAGGTGATCAGTCCGGGCTCAATGGTCATGTCCACATGGGACAATGCCTTGAGCCCGCCAAAAGAAAGAGTCACGTCTGAAATGTTTAATTGGGCCATAAAGTATCCAAATGCTGTGGGTTATTGGAAAAAAGCCTTTTTCACATACATATACAGGTTAGGGTTTATGAGAACTCCTGTTTTATTTTTTCCCGGTCAATGGTGCCGTTGTCGGTTTTGGGAAGGTCGGGAATGAACTGCACATACCGGGGTTTTTTGTAACCCGCGATCACGGATCCCGTGAACCGGATCAACGCATCCGCCGTCAATGTCCGGTCCGGATGCAGGCAGCAGACCGCTTTGATGCCTTCGCCGAACTCAGGATCCGGCACCCCGAATACACACACTTCTTTGACGGCGTCATGCTGCATGATGGCCTGTTCCACTTCTGCGGGAAACACGTTTTCACCCCCCGGCTTGATCAGTTCCTTTTCCGCTTTTCTGCCTTTGAAATGCAGAAATCCGTCCGCATCGATCATCCCCAGATCGCCGGTATGGTGCCACCCGTTCCTGAAGGTGTGGGCGGTCAAATCCGGGGCATTCCAGTAGCCCTGGAACACCAGCGGGCCTTTGACCAGAATTTCTCCGGTTTCACCCATGGGCTGTTCCCGGTCCAGGTCGTCGGCTATTTTAATATCCACCAGCGGCGAAATGGCACCGGCGGATCCGGGCCGTTTAAAATAAGGGGCAAACGTGATCAATCCTGCGGTTTCCGTCTGGCCGTACATGGTCCAGAAGGGGGTATGGGTCGCAGCTTCCCATCGTTTGACCGTGTCGGGGGCATCCAGGCCGGCTGCGATCTCAAGACCGGTCAGATCATAGGAATCCGTGTCCATGACGTCCAGCAGTCGGGTCAATATGGGCGGGAAAGAGCCGAAATGCGTCACTTTGAGATCCTGGACAGCCGTGAGGGTGTCCACGGGATCAAATTTTTCCAGAATCACGTTTTTTCCGCCGGCCTGAAGCGTGGCCAGCGCCATGTTCACCCCCATGATGTGAAACAAAGGCAGAATATTGGCCAGGCAGGACGAACGTGTCAGGCCGTAATAATGAATCATCTGCATGTTGGACAGTAAGATGTTTGTCTGGCTCAGCACCGCCCCTCTGGGTCTGCCCTGGACTGCGGCCGTGTGGATGATGATATACGGGTCATTATCAGAATCAGATACGGGTACGGGCGAAAAATCGTCCGGGGCCTGATACCACGAGGACAGGGTTTCATCAGGGCCTTCCACCACCCGGTACTGGTCCAGAAACGGGTACCGGGAAACCAGGCGGGATCCAAGGGGTGCCATATCGTTGTCGCAGATGAGAATTTGAGGGGTTGTGTCTTCAACAATGTGTTGAATTTCTGTGTCGGACAAGCGCCGGTTGATCAAAACCAGCGTCAGGTTCAGCGCGGATGCGGCCCCGAAAAGATGGAAAAAAACCGGATGGTTCCGGCTCAGCAACGCTACCCGGGTTCCAGGAGACAGAAAGGACAGCCCTGTTGCCAGGCGGATGGTCTGATCAAACAGATCGGCATGGCTGATGGGCTGACCTTGCCATATCAGGGCGGGATCATGTTTCAAAAGCCGGGCGTTTTTTTCGTAAATGTCGAAAAAGCGTAACTGGTGTGGCTGGTTCATGTATCCCCCCCTGGAAAAAGCGTTTGCCAATACTTGTTCTGTCTGGTACGAAAAGCTGCTAAAAGTCAGTTCAAATGTCCGGGTTCAATTCAGAACGAGCGCTCAGTCTCGCTACAACTTTAGTTGTAATTCAATTGGTTCCCGTTTGTCAAAGGGTTTTTTCAACTTTTTTTCTTACAGGAAAAACAGGCGGTAAAAGTGGAATATCCGGAATTCAGGCAATCGGATATATCCTTGCAGAAACGGCACTGAGAAATGTTTCCCGGGCAGATCTCATTGTATGGTTCCTGCAGAAATCGGCACCGGCTGGATGCCATATGAATGGAAAATCCCAGCCGGTCGCCAAACAGTTTGATGCGTAAAAGATCCACTCCTTTGCCCCCGGCATTAAAATCGTACGGCGTTTTGGTGGAATAATCCGCAGTCTTCTGAATTGAAAAAAAACCTTCAAAAATGCGTTTCTGGTCCTGGGTTTCGATACCGACCCCGAAATCATGGACGGTAAAGACGATGTTGTCTTCTTTGTGCTGCATCGAAATTTCGATGCGGCCCTGGTCCGGGGTGTTTTCAATGCTGTTTTTGATCAATCCGGTCACAGTTTTTTCAAAAACATCCACGGGCAGGCAAAGGTCGGGCAGATTGTCCTGGATATTTAAAACAATGTCCAGATCCCTGAATGCGAACAAGGGTTTTAACCTGTCAAACACATGGTCAAACGCGGCGTTCATATGAATTGTGTGGATGTTTGATGCCGGTGAACTGAACTCTTTTTCAATGACCGCCGTGACGACTTCCATGGGATCTTCTTCATCCAGATGCTGCTCAATCAAGGTGGCCAGCTCGTCTTTGCAGGTTTGCACCATCACCTGGAGCATGTCTTTGGCCCCATAGGTTTTTTTGTCCATGATATCAGCGGTTTCTTCCTGAATCTGTACGATGCGGTTCAGGTTCCGCTGGATGCGATCCAGGGTGGATGCGGCCTTGATCCGGGGCAGTTCAGACAGTTTTTTCTTCAGAATCTGCAATGACCCGGTGAGCACGGCCACCGGGGTTTTCAATTCATGGGACAGATGGTTGATGGCCTTGTCTTTGGCCCGGTTCATGGACGCCACATCCAGGTATGCTTCTTTCAGGGCCTGGGCAAACCGGGCGTTTTCAATGGAGATCCCCACGGTACCGGCGATCAGGGTCATCAATTCCAGGTCATTGTCGTCAAACACGTTCTGTTTTTTATTGATGGCACATAAAATTCCAGTGATGCGGCTGTCGCTTCGAATGGGAACGCACATAATGCTTTTTGTCTTGTATCCCATTTTCCGGTCGCGTTCCGGATACAGGTCCTTTGACCGGTCCGCCTGGTTGTTCACGGCGGGTTTGCCGGTTTTCAGCACTTTTCCGGCCAGCACTTCATCCAGGGCAAACCGGATTTTTCTGGCCCGCTGTTCCGTGTCCGAGTCATCATAGGAGGCGCCGACAAAAAACAGATCATTTTTGATTTCATCGTACAAAAGAACCACGGCCCCTTCCGTGTGAAGCAGCCCCTTGATCTCTTTGGTGATGTAATCCATGAGATCCTCGAGCTCCGGATATTCGGGCAGGGCCGCGCTGATGCGCATAATCGTCCGGTTGTTGGCGGCCAGCCGGTTTTCTTTTGTGATATCCCGTAAAATCACGAAATGCTCTCCGGACCGGTCCGGGGACCAGGTACAGGAGGCGGCCCAGATCACCACATCCAGTGTTCGGCCGTCTTTGGTGAGCCGTTTGGTTTCATACCGCGTAATCCGCTGGTCCTGCCTGAACCGGTCCAGCATCCGGCCGGTTTCCTGTTTCAGGTGATCGGGCACAAACTCCAGTGGCCGGCCTTTGATCTCTTTCAACGCCCAGCCGAACACACTGGAAAACGCCGGGTTCACATAGGTGACATGCCCGTTGACATCGTAAAGAATAATGGGGTAGGGGATGAATTCCAGCACCTGGTGATAGGTCTGGTAAAGCTCATATACTTCCTGTTCCCTGGCTTTTTCTGTGGTGACGTCCTGGAGGGTTTCCACGGCTCCGGCGATGTGGCCGTTGTCGTCAAACACCCCGGCTGCCGAGAAAAACAGCCATTTTCCGGCCGGCGGCAAGTCCGGAAAAAAATCGGTGGCCGCAAAAACCGATTCGTTGGCCAGTGCTTTTTTGTATTTGGGACCGTACAAGGCAAGGATCTGGTCCGCCGGGGCGTTGTCAATGATCAAATCCGCCATGACCGGCCGTTTTTTGGCATAAAATGCTTTCCACTGCAGACTAGTGCCGATCATGTCTTTGGCATCAAATCCGCTCAATTGCTCCAGGGCCTGGTTGAAATGGCTGATTTTGTGCTGACGGTCAATGACGAAAATCGGGATCGGGGCTTTGTATATGATATTTCGCAGCAGCCGGTTTTCTTCTTCCAGTGCCTGGATTTTTTCTTCAAGTCCGGCCGTATGAACATCACGATCCGTCATAAAAACTCCAAAAGGCTTTACAAGATTCACGTATCTTCGTATAACGTTCGGGTGATGCGTTGTTGCCACTATATAAAATCATTGAATCAAATTGCAAGGATTTTAAGAGGTGATGAACAAGATACCTGACTCCAACATCAAAACCGAGATTCTCATTCATGATCTCAAGGTGCCGATATCTGTGATCAATGCCGGGGCCCGGTCGCTGCTGGACCGCCAGGACACGTATGGGCCTTTGACGGAAAAGCAGATTAAAGTGCTGAACCGGATTGTCCGGAATACCCTGGCCACCCAGCGGCTGGTGAATGACGTGCTGGAGCTCGGACGGTCCAGGGAAGGGGTTATGGTCTGTTCTCAGTTTTCCGTGGCAGCGCTGGTGGCCGGTGTTTTAGTGGAAGTGTTTGACCTGGCCGACCCCAATGTGGCGGATGCCGTCAGAAAGGCCGGCTCGTATTCGCACCTGCAGCAGGTGATTGCCGACGCCGGCGTGACCCTGGAATTTCAGAAAGAGACCTGGAGGGCCCGGGTGTGTCTGGATGCAGCCAAAGTCCGGCAGATCCTGCGGAACCTGGTGACCAATGCGTTCAAGCATCGGACCGCACGGGTGGATATCCGGGGTGTGATCGCGGACGGTTGCCTGACCTTGTGGGTGAAAGACGATGGCCGGGGGATTCCCCATGCCGACCATCAGCGGATTTTTAATACCTATTTCACCACGGGCGGGTCCATTGAAGACGCCATTGAAAGCCATGGTCTGGGCCTGGCCGGGGTCATGGTCCTGCTCAAGGATATGGGAGGACAGATGATGCTGACATCCGATGCCGGTCGTGGGGCGGAATTCAGGGTGTCTATTCCCCTTTCCTGATTTTTTTCAGCCAATCCGGTCCGAACAGTCGGTCAAATACGGGCCGGACAAACGTGAACCACCCGGTGTGGGCCTGCCGCCCCTGTGCCCGGGCGGTCAGAACATCCGCCAGAAACACGCCGATATCCACCATTTTTTCTTTGGGAATATAGGCATCGGCTCCTTTCTCCAGCGCGGTTTTCAGATTTTCAGGGGTCAACGCATGGGCCGTGAGCATCAGGGTGGGCAGATTCAGACGGCGGGTGATATCCAGAAGCCGGAACCCATCCACCCCCATGATATCCAAAACGGCCGCATCATAGGTGGTGGCGGCCAGTCTGGCTGCGGCCGCATCATACGTCTTCGCCGTATCCACCCGGCACATGTGCAGCAGCTCTGTGATGGTTTCCAGGATATCGGGTTCATCATCCACCACCAAAACCTGTTTGTTTTCAAGTATCTCAAGCTCGTTGATCATGGTCGTCCTTTTTTTAAACGGTCGGATTCACGGGTCTGTCTAATGGTTTCACTGGGTATTATGACAAAAATATGCTTGACAAAGCAATTGTGAAACGGTCTTATACCAAAATATTTATTTTTTAATTGTTTGCACCCATGCTTGGGGGTGTCAGAAGGAGGAATATGGAAATTGCAGTCACCCGGGTCGGTCAGGCCGGAACCCGGCCAAAGGATGAAGACCTGGGATTCGGTACGGCGTTCACGGATCATATGTTTGTGATGGATTATTCAACGGACAAAGGGTGGCATGACCCGCGCATCGAGCCGTTTGCCCCGGTCACTTTGTCACCGGCGGCCATGGTGTTTCATTATGGTCAGGCCATTTTCGAAGGACTTAAAGCCTACAAGACCCCGGAAAAGAAAGTCCAGCTGTTCCGGGCCAGGGACAATTTTGACCGCCTGAACCGGTCGGCCCGGGGCCTGTGTATCCCGGAAGTGGATATCGACTTTGTCATGGATGCGTTGAAACAGCTGCTGAAGCTGGAAAAAGACTGGATCCCGGAAACATTGGGCACCTCCCTGTACATCCGGCCGTTTATCATTGCCACGGATCCGTTTCTGGGCGTGAGATCCTCGTTCACGTTCAAATTTTTTATTATTTTATGTTCCGTGGGCGCGTATTACGCCGGCGGGCTGGCCCCGGTAAAAATCTGGGTGTCCAAAGATCATGTCAGGGCCGTTCCCGGCGGGGTAGGGGAATTCAAGACCGCAGGCAATTATGCGGCCAGCCTCAATGCCGGAGAAATTGCCAAAAAACAGGGGTATGCCCAGGTGTTGTGGCTGGATGCGCTGGAAAGAAAATATGTGGAGGAAGTGGGGGCCATGAACATCTTTTTTGTGATCGATGATGAACTGGTGACCCCCAATCTCACGGGCAGTATCCTGCCCGGGATCACCCGGTTTTCAGTGATCGATTTGGCGAAAAAATGGGGCATGCCCGTGTCGGAACGGAAAATCAGCATGGACGAGGTGCTGGATGCCCATGCTTCGGGCCGCCTGAAAGAAGTGTTCGGCTCCGGCACGGCGGCTGTGATTTCGCCCGTGGGCGAAATCTGTTATGGAGACCGGGTGCTTCACATCGGTGACGGCAACCCGGGACCTGTTGCCATGAAATTTTACCAGGCATTGACATCCATCCAGTATGGAACGGCAAAAGACACGGAAAACTGGATCGAACCGGTGGTTTAGACAGAATCCCTGGATTTTTAAGATCGACAAATCCACGGGGCAGGAGGGAATATGGCCAAAATAGACAATTTTGTTCCCATCGGAAAGCGAATCCGGCGGGCCCGGCTGGACAGAAAGGTCACTCTGGATACCATGGCCAATGAGACCGGCCTGGCAAAACAAGTGATCAAACAGATTGAAAACGGTGAAAAACGGCCGTCCGTGGGGACCCTTCTTCAGATTTCCAGGGTCTTGCAGCTGGACTCTGATTTTTTGCTCAAAGATCCGGAAGCAGACCAGGAAAAACGGGCCCGGGCCTATACCAAACGCACGGATCAATATGCGTACACCCCGTTGACCCCTGATGCAAAAAACAAGCATTTAAAAGCGTTTCGCATTGTGGTGGAAGCCGGCACCCGGCATGAAGGCGTCGGATTCCAGCACGAGGGGGAAGAATTTGTCCATGTGCTGGAAGGGCAGGTAAAGGTGCAGGTGGGGGATCATATCAATGAACTTGCCGCCGGCGATTCTTTGCATTTTAATTCCGGGATCAAACATGATTTGCGCAATCCTTCTCAAAAGGATGCCGTTCTGATTGTGGTGGTTTACGTTCCCTGACAATGGAGGTGGCAGACCATGCTCTTTAAATTGACTGATGAACAGAAAATGATCCGGAACATGGTTCGGGAGTTTTCCAGAAAAGTGATTGCCCCCACGGCAGCGGAACGGGACCGGACCAAGGAATTTCCGGCCGGGAATTTCAAGCAGATGGGAGAGCTCGGTCTCATGGGCATGATGGTGCCCGAAGCATATGGCGGAGAATCCGCCGATACCGTGTCTTATGTGCTGGCATTGTCTGAAATCGCTTATTCCTGTGCATCCACCTCCGTGGTGATGTCGGTGCAGAATTCCATTGTGTGTGAAAGCCTTAACAATTTCGGGACAACAAAGCAGAAACAGCAGTTTCTTACACCCCTGGCATCCGGAAAAATGATCGGCGCATTCGGGCTCACTGAGCCGGATGCGGGGTCTGACCCCGTGTCCCAGGCCACGGTGGCCGTCAAAGACAAGGATGATTACATCATCAACGGCACCAAGCGGTTCATTACTTCCGGCAAGCATGCCAAGGTAGTGCTGGTAACGGCGAAAACCGATCCGGATGCCGGCCATAAGGGGATCTCGTGTTTTATCGTTCCCAAGGATACCAAAGGCCTGATCGTGGGCCATGAAGAAGATAAGATGGGGCTGCGCGCCTCAGATACCACGGATCTGATTTTTGAGGACTGCCGGGTGCCCGCATCCTGGATGCTCGGGAAAAAAGGGGATGGATTCAAAATCGCCATGTCCGGTCTGGACAGCGGACGTATCGGGATTGCGGCCCAGTCCATCGGCGTGGCCCAGGCCGCATTTGACGCGGCCGTGGCCTATGCATCCCAGCGCCGGCAGTTCGGCGTGCCCGTCACCAAGCACCAGGCCATCCGGTTTCAGATTGCGGATATGGCGACCCAGATCGAGGCGGCCCGTCAGCTGATGCTGTCTGCCGCATCCATGAAGGATCGAAAAGAACCCTATACCAAAGAGGCCTCCATGGCCAAGCTGTTTGCATCGGAAATGGTCAACGAGGTCACGGCCCGGGCCATCCAGATGCACGGCGGCTATGGGTTCACCAAAGACTATGTGGTGGAGCGCCTGTACCGGGATGCCCGGGTGTTCACGATTTATGAAGGCACCTCCGAGATTCAGCGCATCGTGATTTCCAACAATATTCTCAAAGACAAACGCAAGCTCTGAAACAGCGCCGTCCCTTGCAATGATTAATGCATCATGGGAACGGTCAGGCCGCCGTCCATGAGAAACAGGACGGTGGCTTTTTGGCCTTTTTGGGCCAGGGCCTGGTCCAGGGCGGTTTGAAGATCAGAGAACGGGGTGATGAACAACGGGGTGATCTGGTCCGTCGGCATATCCGTGACGGCCCACATCTGGGCCCATATCCCGATTTCCGCCATTTTGGCGGCTTTGTGATACCCCAGCACATATCCTTTTTCGATTTTTTTCAGGGCCGCTTCGGGCGTGTCGCAGGAGCCCAGAAGATCGGCGAACGCCTTGCCGCCGATGCCGCACCGGCATTTGGCCACCAGGATCAGGATCCCATCTTTTTTCAGGGCCAGTTTGGCATTGTCGATGCCTTTCTGGGCCTGGTACAGATCGATGTCCTGGGGAAATTTCACCACAGACACCACAATGTCGGCTTTTTCTCCCATGGGCGCGGCAAACACCTCGTTGGCCCGGTCAATGGCCGCATGAAATGAGTCATGAATATGGCCGGCGCATGCGGCATACACCTGGTGATGCTTGTCCAGCACCATCATGATGGAAAAGATGTCCTGTTTCACGGTCTTGATGGCGTCCATCATGTCCTCGTGCACGGGATTGCCGGCCAGGGCCAGGGCTTTGGCCTCGGGCAGAAGCGCCAGTTTGTGGTTCTTCTCAATGGTCTGATATCCGGCAATGCCCGGGAGAAACGATTTTCTGCCGCCCGTGTACCCGGCAAAATAATGGGGCTCCACGGATGAAATGATGATGATTTTGTCCGCCTCCACCCCGGCCTTGTTCACATACATAGGCGTGCCGTTGGAAGAATCGCCCAAAAAGACCATGTCTTGTTCTTTGGCGGCATCATGCACAATGATCCGGTCTTTGATTTTTGCGTAATAGTCACCGAAGATCTGGATGAATTCGTCTTTTGTGGGGCCCCGGTGAACGCCTGTGGCAATGATGAAATGATAATCGGTTTGTGACAAAGGATCAAAGATCACGTCCAGCACTTTTGCCGTAGGCGTGGGCCTGGTAGCGTCGTTGACGATGACCAGGACCTTGCCTGCGTCTTTGATAAATGCCTCAAACGGGGTGCTGTGGATGGGCCGGGCAATAGCATCGGCAATGACCCGGTCCTGATCGGGCAGGGTCACGTCATTGGCCTCCAGAATCCGGACCGGCACGGCTTCATCCAGAGTTGCGGTCAGGGTGTCTTGTTTGCCGTAGGGAACAGTTATTTTCATGGGGGTCAGGTTTTCCTTATGGTCGTTATTTCGGGTGTTGGGTTCATGGGGCCCGGGACCCGGGTTATGTTACGGGACCCAGGGTGTTGAGATGGTCGATGAACGTATCGATTTCCGCCTGGAACAGGGTTTTGTCCCCGTCGGGAATTTCCACCACCTGAACCCGTTCCGGGTCGATGTCCAGGTTCTCCAGGATGGATTGAATCCGTTTCACCTGCTGCTTTGACCGTTTGCCGCCGTTTTTGTGCTGGCAGTCATCTTCCGGGCAGCAGGCCACCAGCACGCCCCAGGCATGGTTGAGAAACGGGGCCATCAGCGTTTCGGGTTCCAGCCGGCCGGCACACATGTTGACATAGATGTCATACTCTTTGTCATGAGTTTCCGATTCCGGCAGCCGGGAGGCCTGGAGATCCGGGTAGTAAGACCAGTTGCAGGCAAACACGATGGCCTTGGCTGACGCGTGGGTATCCAGGAACCGGGCCGATGCCTGGGTGAGATCCTCTTTTCCCGTGCCGAAGGTGTGTAAGATATTGACTGCGTTGGCCGGGCAGACGGACACACATGTGCCGCAACTCTGGCATTTCACCAGGTCGGTCTCAATGCCGTTTTCCCCGTGAAACCGGGCTTCATGGGGGCAGGCCGCCACACACAGCAGGCACTGGGCACAGGTCAGGTCGGTGACAGCCGTGGTGCCGGGTCCGGCATATCCCATTTCCACCAGATCTTTTCTGGCATCCGTAAAGATATCGGTGAGGCTCACACCGGATGAACAGGCTGCCTCGCACCGTTTGCAGTAAAAACAGTTGAACAGTTTGTTTGCCGCGGTTTCCGAGGGCCCAAGCTCACCCGTCAAAAGCCCGAAGGCCGTGATGATTTTGGCCCGGGGGGCATCCGACTCCCATCCCGTGTATTTAAACAACGGACAATGTTCATAACAATAGCCGCATCGGATGCAGGCTGCCAGGGTGGATTCCCATTTTTTCAGATGATTGAACCGGGTGGGGTGTTTTGTTTCCATAGGGCAGTCCCTTATTTTCAGTTGTTCACAGCATATCTTAATCCGGTGGCCGTGACCCAGTCGTCAGGGGCCTGCATCAGTTTGCCCGGGTTCAGGATGTTGTTGGGATCCAGTGCCTGCTTAATGGTTTGAAGCAGGCGCAGGGAATCCGCTTTTTCCACTTTAAATGACGCGGCTTTGGACAGGCCGATGCCGTGTTCCGCCGACGTGGTGCCGTTGACGGACCGCACGAATTCATAGATTTCCGTGATGGCTTTCCGGGCCGATGCCCATTGTTCCGGCTGTTTGGTGTCCATGAGGATCTTGGTGTGCATGCATCCGGACCCGCAGTGGCCGTAGGCCGTCATGATAATATTGTTTTTCTTGGCCACCTCGTGGATCTTGCCGGCCATGTCCGCCATCCTGGAATAGGGCACAGCCATGTCATCGGCCAGGGATGTGGAGGACAGGCTGTCATCATACTTGGACAGGGCCGGGAACAGTTTTTTGCGGCCCATAAAGATTCTGGCCCGTTCCTTGGGATCGTAGCTGGTGGTGATATCACTGCCTTGATGTTTTTTACAGATCTCTTTCATCTTGTTGATCTCATAATCCACGGCTTCCCTGACCATGCCGTCCGCTTCAAAGATCAGGGAGGCGGCCACTTCCTTGAGTCCTAAATTCATGGTCTTGTTCACGGCCTTAATGGCCACGGAATCCACCAGTTCCAGCATGGAGGGAATCGCGCCGGACGCCATGATGGACCCCACCGCAGCCCCGGCATGGGCCAGGTGATCAAAATTGGCAATGCCCATGCACCGGTATTCGGGAATGGGCACAAAATTGAGTGTGGCTTCCACCACGATCCCTAAGGTGCCTTCAGATCCCACCATGAGTTTGTGCAGCTGGTACCCGGAGGCTTCCACACGTGTGTGGGCGCCTAAGGTCACCAGGTCTCCGTTGGGCAGCACCACTTTCATGCCTAAGACCGCGTCACGGGTGGCCCCGTATTTCACGGACCTAACGCCTGAGGCATTGTTGGCAATCTCCCCGCCGATGGTGGCAATGCGGGAAGATGCCGGGGTGGGGGGATAAAACATGCCGTGGGGTTTCAAAGCCAGGTTCAGGTCATCATCCACCACGCCGGGCTCCACCCGGCAGTACACATCCGGCAGATTGATCTCCAGAATCCGGTTCATGTGTTTCATGTCCAGGACAATTCCGCCCCGGATGGGCACGGTCTGACCGCACATGCCGGACCCGCCGCCCCGGGGAATGACGGGAATCAGGGCTTCGTTGGCATAGGCCATCAATTGCTGGACCTGCCTTGTGTTGTCCGGCCGGACCACGGCCCAGGGCATGGCATGGTGAACCGAGGCATCCGATCCGAATGCGTAAAGATCGGATGGGTCTGTCTTGATGTTTTCTTCACCAAAAATTTCCCTTAATTTTGATTCATCCATTGTCTTCATAGGCTGTCCCTCTTTGATGACGGGTTGTTACCATTTCAAATGCCAGCATAATTTCATAAACCTGCATAAAATTCAATCCTATTTTGGGTTTGTTCCTTGGCAAAACACCGGGTTGCGGGTATACTTGAGTCTGGTCAAAAACATCCAGCGGTTTTCTTTAAGACCGCTGTTTCATATGGATGAACAGACAATTATTAAAGGGAGACCCTGCAATGACACATACGATTCAGTTTTTACCTCATAATAAACAGATCACTGTGGCGGATGGCGAAAGCCTGATCCGGGCCGCCATGGAAGCCGGGGTCCACATCAATGCGTCCTGCGGCGGCGGGGGCGTGTGCGGGAAGTGCCGGGTGCGGATTGAATCCGGTGAAGTGGAAGGCGGGATTTCGGAAAAACTCACGGACCAGGATCGGGAAAAAGGGTATCGCCTGGCCTGCCTGGCCAAAGTGACTTCAGATCTGACCGTGCGCATTCCCGTGGAATCTGAAGTGGAAACCAGCCGTCTCACCCAGACCATGGACCGTCACACGGCCCGGGCCATGACCGTGAATGTGGAAGATCTCAAACAGGACGGGCTGTTCATTCCGCCCGTGGAAAAAATCTATCTGGAACTGGATCCGGCGGTGGAAGGAGACAACCGGGCGGATGTGGCCAGGATCATGCATCATCTTCGGATTCATCATGATGAACACAGATTGACCATGGATCTGAGCCTGATCCGCCGGGTGCCGGACATTATCCGGCAGGAAAATTTTAATGTGACCGCCACGATTTTACGTCCGGTAAGAGAGGACGGCAAAAACGAGATCATCAATATCGAGCCCGGAGACACCACAAACAGGAATTTTGCCATTGCCGTGGACATCGGCACCACCACGGTGTTCGGTCAGGTGATGGATCTGCAAAGCGGTGAAGTCCTGGCCCAGCAGGGCGAGTTCAACGCCCAGATCAGCTATGGCGAGGATGTGATCTCCCGGATCATGTACGCGGAAAAAGGGGACGGGCTGGCCACCCTGCACAAACGCGTGGTGGAAACCATCAACAAGATCATCAAAGGGATCATCAAAAAAGCAAAAATCGGCACCCATGAAGTTTCCACCATCACTCTGGCCGGCAACTCCACCATGACCCAGCTGCTGCTTAATATCAATCCCAGTTATATCCGAAGAGATCCCTATGTGCCGGCATCCATTCTGTATCCACCGTTTCATGCCACGGAAATCGGTCTGGAACTGGCTGAGCACACCACGGCTCTGGTGTATCCGGGAGTTTCATCCTATGTGGGCGGGGATATCATTTCCGGTATCATGGCTTCAGGCATGTACCGGTCGCCGGAACTGACCCTGTATATGGATATCGGCACCAACGCGGAGATCGCCATCGGACACCAGGAATGGATGGTGTGCACGGCCGCGTCCGCCGGACCGGCTTTTGAGGGCGGCGGGGTCAAGTTCGGGATGCGGGCCGCCAAAGGGGCTGTGGAGGATGTGTCCATCAATCCCGCCACCTATGAACCCATGATCATCACCGTGGGCAATGAAAAAGCCAAAGGTATCTGCGGATCCGGGCTCATCACCCTGGCGGCCCGGCTGCTGGAAACCGGAATCATCGATTCCCGGGGCAAGTTCAACCAGGAACTGGATACCCTCCGGATCCGGCAGACCGATGAGATCTGGGAGTATGTGCTGGTATATGAAAAAGACACCCAGATCGAGCGGGATATCACCATTACCGAACCGGACCTGGACAACCTGATCCGGGCCAAGGGCGCCATGTATTCCGCAGCCCTGACCCTGCTGGACGAGATCGGTCTCAAGGTGAACGACATCGAGCGGATCATTCTGGCCGGCGGGTTCGGATCGTATGTGGATCTGGCGTCCGCCATCACCATCGGGCTTCTGCCGGAGATCGAGCCGGATAAGGTTACCTACCTGGGTAACGGGTCCCTGCTGGGATGCCGCATCAACTGCCTGACCAATTCCCTGCGCCAGCAGGTGACCCAGGTGGTGAACATGATGACCAATTTTGAGCTGGCCTCCACCCCGTCTTATATGGACCATTACATGGGGGCATTGTTTCTGCCCCACACGGAACTCAACTATTTCCCCAAGATCAAGGCAAAGCTGGAAGCGTTGCGCAAATGAGTTTATCCGGGTATGTCCGCACCATTGAACTGACACCCCCGGCGCTGGGCAACAACACCGCCGATGCCCAGCGCCTGGAACAGGTGTTGAAAAAAGAACTGAACACCAAAAATGTCCATATTCCCTGGCACCTGGTCGGGGATCTGTCCGCGCGGCTGCGACAATGGCACTGGCAGGTCAAGGCGGTGCTGTTCAAGGACCGCCGGTCTTTTACAGTGGTGGACCTGCTGGACCCTCAGGATTCCGGTCCGGTGATGGGGGCCGCCGTGGATATCGGTACCACCCGCATGGTGATTGCCTTGATGGATCTGGAAACCGGGGAAACACTGGGAGAAACCGGGTTTGACAATCCCCAGGCAGATATCGGGCCGGATGTGCTCACCCGGATTCTTCATGCCAAAACCCCGGCGGGCCGGGAGGCACTCAAGCGCCTGGCGGTTGACGCGCTGAATCAGCACCTGGCCCGGTTGTGCAAAGAAAACAACCGGACCCCGGACCGGGTGTTTCTGGTGGCCGGGGCCGGGAACACGGCCATGACCCATCTGTTTGCCGGGCTGCCGGCGTTCGGGATCATTCAGGAACCTTATATTCCCTGTACCAATATTCTTGATACCCTGGATGCCGCCGACCTGGGACTGGCCGTTCATCCCAGAGGCCAGGTGTTTCTGTTTCCCAATATCGGGTCTTATTTCGGCGGGGATCTTTTGGCCGGGATCCTGGCAGCCGACCTGGATCAAAAAGACCAGCCCTGCATCATGGTGGATGTGGGCACCAATGCGGAAATCGTTCTGGGAAACAAAGACTGGCTCATGGCCTGTGCAGGCGCCGCCGGCCCGGCCCTGGAAAGCGGGGTCAGCCAGATGGGCATGACGGCAAAGCCGGGTGTGATCGACCGGGTGCGCGTGGATCCGGAAACCCGGGACCTGATCATCCACACCATTGATGATGAACCGGCCGTGGGTATCTGCGGGTCCGGCATGATTGACCTGGCCGCGGCCCTGTTTGTGTCCGGCCGCATCGATATCCGGGGGAAGCTGGTGACTGAGGCCTGCGGGGATCGTCTGACAAATGAAAATGACATTCCCGCGTTTGATCTGGTGGCGGCAAAAGATTCCGGCACGGGGCGGGCCATCCGGCTGTCCCAGGTGGACCTGAATTCTTTGACCAGTGCCAAAGCCGCCATGTACACCATTTTAGAGGTGATCGTGTCCCAGACCGCCGGGCTGTCGTTTTCCGATCTGGCCCGGTTTTATGTGGCCGGCACGTTCGGGTCGTTCATCAACCCGAATTCCGCCATCACCATCGGCATGCTGCCCGATATTCCTTTAGACCGGTTCCAGGTGCTGGGCAACACGTCGTTAAAAGGCGCGGAACAGGTGTTAACAGATCCGGCGGCCTTTGACCGGGTCATGGCCATCCGGGAAACCATCACTTATATTGAACTGAATGTCAATCAAGGGTTCATGAATCTGTTTTCTGGGGCCAAGTTTTATCCCCACACCGACACCTCCCGGTTTCCGTCCGTGAAGGTCTGATTGATCTCTTGAAAGACGGGGAACTCAGAGAAACCAATATACATGTCTATACAACCTCGTCTGATTGTGGTACATTTTTGACATTTTAAATCATCGTAAAACAGTGATCCAATGAGAAAGGGAGATTGTATCATGAAAAAGATTGTCGAATGCGTGCCCAATTTTTCTGAAGGCCGCAATACAGAAACCATTGACGCCATTGCCGATGCCATTGGAAATACGGCCGGGTGCACACTGCTGGATGTGGATCCGGGGCGGTCCACGAACCGGACGGTGTACACCTTTGTCGGGGAACCGGATGCCGTGGTGGAAGGCGCTTTGGCAGGCGCCCGGGTGGCCCGGGAAAAAATCGATATGCGCACCCATAAAGGGGAACATCACCGCATGGGGGCCCTGGATGTGTGCCCGTTTATTCCGGTGGCCAATGTCACCATGGACGAGTGCGTGGCATTGTCAAAGGCATTCGGGCAAAGGGCTGCAGACGAGCTGGGCATTCCCGTGTATCTGTATGAAGCTTCTGCTGCACAGGATTACCGCAGAAAACTGCCCCAGATCCGGGAAGGCCAGTATGAGGCCGTCAAAGACCGGATTGTGAAGCCGGAATGGAAACCGGATTTCGGGCCGGCACAATTCATTCCCGAGTGGGGGGCCACCGTCACCGGGGCCCGGTTTTTTTTGATCGCCTATAATGTCAATCTGTTATCCACTCCCAACCAGGCCCACCGCATTGCGCTGAACCTGCGGGAAGCGGGCAGGGGACCGGATAAACCCGGCCGGCTCAAGGAGGTCAAGGGCATGGGCTGGTATGTGGATGACTACAACCTGGCCCAGGTCACGGTGAACCTGAACAATTACCGGGTCACCCCGCCGCACATCCTGTATGAGGAAGTGAAAAAAGAGGCAGCCTTGCTCAATGTGGCCGTGACCGGATCGGAAATCGTGGGCGTGGTGCCGCTGGAAGCCATTCTTGCGGCGGCCGAGTATTACATTGAAAAGGAAAACCTGTTTGTCCTGGATGAGGACCAGAAGGTGCGCCTGGCTGTGGAGCGGCTGGGGTTGAATGCCGTGGCCCCGTTCAACCCCAAAGAAAAAATCATCGAGTATATCATTGCCGAAGAGCCGGACGAACCCCTGGCCGGTCTGACCACCCGGCAGTTCATCGAAGAAGTGGCCTCCCGCAGTTCCGCACCGGGCGGGGGATCGGTGTCCGCAGCCATTGCGGCCATGGGCGCAGGTCTTGGATCCATGGTGGCCAAACTCACTTTGGGGGTGAGAAAATTTGAAGATGTGGATGCAAAAATGCGAAAACTGATCCCGCCCCTGCACCAGGCGGCCCATGCGCTGATTCCCATGATCGATGCGGACACCCACGCGTTTAACGATTATGTGGCGGCCCTGGGCCTGCCAAAAGAAACAGACGCGGACCGGGCCTGTCGGGATGAACAGCTGCAGCTGGGATTGAAAAATGCCATTGATACCCCGCTGTCCGTGATGGCAACCGCGGATGCGGCCTGGGATGCGCTGGTCGCGGTGGCGACATACGGCAATATCGCGTCAAAATCCGACGTGGAAGTAGGGGCAAGGGCCCTGGAGATGGGCATCTGGGGGGCGTACAAAAATGTCGTGATCAACATGGCGGGTATCACGGACGATATTTATAAAAAACAGACCCTGGAAAAAGCGGATGCGTTAAAGAACCGGGCTGCGGACATGTGCGGGCAAGTCCTGGAGATTCTGGATTCCCGGTCGTGATGCCGGATGTGTGACGGCCTCAGGCTCCGCTGTTCCCAGACATCTGAAATCCGAACGCCAGGGGATAATGTCCAAAGCCATGTGCCTATTTTGTATTGACAGGGGGATGTATTTATAATACAGCTATATCGAAGCTATAAAAGAGGCAAACAACACATTTCAGGAGGGTTACATGAGAGAGGTAGTTATTGCAAGTGCGTGCAGAACGGCCATCGGCAGATTCGGCGGGTCTCTGGCTCCGTTGAGCGATATTGATTTCGGACCCATTCCCATCAAAGAGGTCATCAAGCGGGCCGGGTTGACCGGGGATCAGATCGATGAGGTGATTTACGCGTCCGGGTATCGTACCGGAGATTTGCCCATCAACTCCGCCCGGGTGGTGGCGGTGAAAGCCGGCATTCCCCAGGAAAAACCCCAGTTCACCATCTCCAAGGCGTGTGCCGGCAGTATCAAAGCCACGACCCTGGCGGCCCAGGTGATCAAATCCGGGGATGCGGATATCATTGTGGCCGGCGGCATGGAAAGCATGAGCAATGCCACATTCATGCTCAAGAAAGCCCGGTGGGGATACCGTTTAGGCCATGGCCAGCTCCAGGATCAGCTGATTCTGTTTGATCCCTTGAGTGGGAACACCATGGGAGAAACCGCTGAAAATGTGGCGGAAAAATACAATGTATCCAGAGAAGATCAGGATGAATTCGGTCTGAGAAGCCAGCAACTGGCGGAAAAAGCCATTAAGGAAGGCAAATTCAAGGAACAGATCGTGCCCGTGGAGGTTCCCCAGCGCAAAGGCGATCCCAAAATATTTGACACGGATGAACATCCGAGGTTCGGCACTACCATGGAATCCCTTCAAAAGCTCAAACCCGCCTTCAGAAAAGGGGGCACGGTCACGGCCGGCAGCTCCAGCGGCATGAACGACGGGGCATCCGCCCTGGTGGTCATGGCAAAGGACAAAGCCGATCAACTGGGCATCAAACCCATGGCATCCATTGTGTCCTATGCATCGGCTGGTGTGGATCCGGCCCTCATGGGTATCGGTCCCATCCCGGCCACCCGCCTGGCCCTGGAAAAAGCCGGACTCACCATGAACGACATTGATCTGATCGAACTCAATGAGGCGTTTGCCTCCCAGGCCCTGGCATGTATGCGGGAACTGGACATGGATATCAACAAGGTCAATGTCAACGGCGGTGCCATTGCCCTGGGGCACCCGGTGTCTGCCAGCGGCGGCGCTATTCTGACCAAGCTTCTGTATGAAATGGAAGTCCGGGATGTCAGGTACGGCCTGGCCACCCTGTGCATCGGAGGCGGCCAGGGCATGGCCCTGATCGTGGAAAGAAAATAAGTTTCTATATAAATTTTTGACATAAAAAGGCGCACCTGGTTACAAAACAGGTGTGCCTTTTTTATTGAAATGCCGGTATGATCAAAATAATTTTAACAGGCCTGTGTGTTGTGTGCATGTTTCTGACCGGCTGTGATTCCAAGCCGGAGACCTATCTGGCGGCACAGATTGACGAGAACGAGTATGACCCTGAAAAATGGGGGGATGCTTACCCGTTGCACTATGAATCCTGGCTCAAGACAAAAGAACCCAAGCCCGTGGACAAAAGCCGGTACAAACGCGGATGGGATACGGATGAAGTGGTGTATGACAAGCTCAGTGAATTTCCGTTTCTGGGCATTTTATACAAAGGATGGGGATTCGGCATCGAGTACAATGAACCCAGGGGGCATTTTTACGCGGTGACCGACCAGATCGAGATCGATTCATCCCGGGTGGCTTCCGGCGGGGTGTGCCTGGCCTGCAAAACGCCTTTCCACAGAAAAATGATCGAAACCCACGGCCTGGATTACTTAGTGGCTGGCCGGAAACCCCGATTTTGAGATTTTCCGGGGCACATGCCTGACAAAATTTTCAATTGTTGGTCCTCCTGCTATCACAAACCGGGGAAAGTGCTTTCATGATAGTCGTTTTTTGACGACTTTCCCATTTTTCGGGCACACCTGTAGTGTTTGACGTGCTGTTTTTGATGCAATGGCCTGTTTTTAAGCGGCTTTGCGCTGTTCAAACCGTTGCAGCTGTTTCAATCCTTTTTGTTGTATATTATGCCCCATGATCTGGAGGTTTCTTGCCAGAACAGACAGGCCCACGTATCTTTTAAATCCTTGAATACCATGATCCGGGCATCTGTCCAGACCATGATTTTCCAACCCGTTTATAGCCGATTCAACCGCTGAATGTTTTCTTTTAAAACGAATAAAATCCTTTGCTGTTTCTTCTTCACATTCAGCCTTGTTGCATCTGCCTTTTTTCGGGAGCACCAAAATATTCAATGTTTTTTTCAGGTCCATTTTGTTACCAGGGGTATAAAATCCTTTATCAAAACTGCATCCCTTGAGGCCAGAAAATTTGTTTTGTGCCGATCTTACCATTGCAACTGCCACCTTATCATCGGTTTCTTTCTCCATCACCCGGTGGTGCAGGATAAACCCATACTGGTCTTCCAGGATGCATACCCGCAGTCCCAATTCCTGGGGAACACCGGCTTTGCCTTTTGAAATCCATTCCGTGTGAGGTTCGAAAATTGAAAAAATCTTGTCTCTATGCGGGATTTTTTCATCCTGTAACACCCGGCGTTTTATGAGATCAATTTGCCAAAGCGCGAAATTGATATATGTTTGCAACTCTTGGGCTCGGACCGCATTAATAATATCGGATGACTCCATCATTTCAATGGTCGATTTCGCCTTTAAAATGTATTTTTCAGCAAGCTCGATATACGCTTTGTGGGCATCCATAATCTGCCGAGCTTTTTTGGCCTTTTTCTTTTCATCCTTGGATGTGGAATGTTTCAATCGCTGAACTATCCGATATAGCCGTTTAAATTTTTTGATATTATATGCTGATTGCCGCCACATACTCGTTCCAATGCCCTGGCTGATAATAGCGGCAATTTGAATCATTTTTCGGACTGCATCAAAAAGCAGGTTGATGTCTGTGGGAAAATGAACATCGGTTTCAACAACGAATGAGTCACACCGTCCCATCAATGTCTCATCGTCCGAAGTTTTTTTTTCATCAGAAGTTTATGACCTACTTGTACTAACCAGGGTGTTGAGTTTTTATCAAGAACGTCAGGTGTCAGAAGCCTTGACATTTATCGTTTTCAGGGTCTTGAAGCGGATAGGTGATGTCATCGTCCATCATACCATGTCCCAGCATCTGCCTTAATGTTCTGTGGTTGTTCACCATCTCCTGGAGCTTATCGTAATCCCAATTGCAATTGAGCCGGATGGTGCCCATCACAAGGATTTTCCACAGGTCCATTCCCGGACGTCCATTTCTGGAGTCAGTGTCTTCCGGAATCACATTTTTGAGGATGGCAAAAACTTTTTCTCGCAGATCTTGATCGCAATAGATATGCTGGAGCCCCAAAAGCAGCTTGGGAATTTCATCCCTGGCCCTCATGTCAAGTTTGATTTGGTCGATAGGGGTCTGCCCGAATGTCATTTGTGGTTCAAAAATTTTACGCAAAACAACCTCGAAGTTTTGTTTGGGTGTTGAAATTTGAATTGCTTTCGATTTCTCTCGTTTGTTAAAATCTCGTTAATTATTAATAGGTTATATTAACACAGAAATCAGTAAAAATCAACAAGCAATTCAATTATAAGTAAAAATTTCAAATAAGTTTTAGCCGTCATCCCCTTGAAAAACGTGGCGTTCTGAGTTTTCGGTCAGACACTACTTAGGCAAACCATACCTGGAAGCCCTGGATATGCTGCCGGAAAAACTGCGGGAACTGGGACCGGCCTGTTATGACTGTCACCTGCAGGATCCTCTGGAGCTGACCTTTAAAAAAGACCATCTGGAAAAAGGCCTGGAAATGATCGGCAAAAAAGATCCCTCCCGGCAGGAACTGCGGATCCTGGCCTGTGCCCAGTGTCACATTACCTATTCCGTGCCCAAGGACAAGGACAACCAGGTGGCCGGGGACGTCACCATGCCCTGGCGCAACGGCCAGTGGGGAGATATCTCCATTGAAGGCATCATTGATGTGCTTTTGACCGATGAGTTCCGCCTGGAATGGGTCCAGGAGATTACCGGATTCAAGATGCCGTTTATCCGCCATCCGGAGTTTGAACTGTTCTCCCGGGGCAGCGTGCATTTCAAGGCCGGGGTGGCCTGTGCCGACTGTCATATGCCGTTTACCCGGTCCGGCAGTTATAAAATCTCGGACCATGATGTGACAAGTCCCTTGAAAGCGGACCTCAGGGCCTGCGCCCAGTGTCATACCCAGTCCAAAGAATGGCTCACGGATCAGATTTTCCATACCCAGGACCGGACCACATCATTGATTCTCAGGGCCGGATACGGCACCGCCACCTGCGCCCGGCTGTTTGAAACCCTGCACCAGGCCCAGGCTAAGGGTGCAGCCGTGGACAACGCGGTTTACAGCAAGGCCAAAGATTTTTACATGCAGGCGTTTTTACGCATCGTGTTCATCAACGCGGAAAACTCGGTGGGATTTCACAACGCGGCTGAAGCCGGCCGGGTGCTCGGAGATGCCGTTGCCTTTGCCGGAAAAAGCGAATCCCTGCTCAGGCAGCTTCTGGCCGGTGTGGGCATGGATCCGGGCCTGGAAGTGGCCCTGGATTTAGGAGAGACCCTGAACAACAGGGGTGAGGCAAAACTGAACTTCAGGCCGGAACAGGAATTTACCGATCCCTTCGGCATCCAGGACAAGCTGTTGTCTGAACATGCCAAAGGCCTGTAACCGCAACATAACCACAAAACAAAAAGAGGTCCTGCGGCAGACGGACTTTGCCGCAGGACCTCTTTTTGGCTCAAGTGCCCGGGACTTTGTATTTCTGGGGCCTGGCTTTTTTGGGAAACAGGGCCGTGGTGATTCTGGGTGCCAGTTCAAATAAAAGAATGCCGATCATGGCTGAAGACAGGATGAAAACCCCGCTGAGCACCCGGATGGTGTCAACGGCCATGCTGGCGATGATCACGGAAAATTCCCCCCGCTGGGTAAAAGACAGCCCGGCCCGCACAGATACTTTTTTGGACAGCCCGTAGAATCTGGCCCCGTAATACCCGGTAATGATTTTGCCGGCAATGGACCAGACCAGCAGAACGACGAGCAAAGGAATCATGGGAACCCCGTCCCCAAAGGTGATGGTGGTGCCGAAATAAAAAAAGAACAAAGGCAGAAACAGGTCTCGCACCGGCAGAATCGCATGTTCCAGCGGTTCGGTGCGCTGTGCTTCCGCCAGGATGATGCCGGCCAGAAACGCGCCCAGCACTTCGGACAGGTTCAGCAGCAGGGCCAGGCCTCCGTAGGCAAGGGCAATGCCCACCACCAGGAGGATGAAAATGTCCTGGCTCCTGTACCGGTCCACAAATCCGCCCAGCCGGCTGAAGATGAGATGCCCGATGACCACGGCACCGATGATCAGGCCGACGATTTTGGCAAGGATCATTCCGAATGTCACACCGGTCATGGCCGTGCCCGCGGTCAGGCCCACCAGAACGGCCACGGCAATGGGTGCCACAAGGTCTTCAAAGATCAGAAGGCCCAGCAGAAATTCGGACTCCGGATTGGCCATGCGTTTTGAACTCTCAAGGATTTTGGCGGTGATGGACGAGGAGGTGGCATATACCACACCGCCCATGAGAAAGGATGTGATCCAGTCCAAACCGAAAAACAGGCACAGGCCCATGGTCACAAACAGATTGAGACACACATCCAGGGTACCGGCCGGGGCCACTTTTTTAGCGATCCCAGCCAGGCGGCGCATGGGAAACTCCATGCCCAGCATGAAAAACAGCAGCACGATGCCCACCTCTCCGGCCAGGTGCAGCAGGTGGCTGCCGGAAAAATACCCGCCCAGGCCGATGCCCAGCAGAATATAGAGCACCACCCCGGGAATCCGGATCTTCATGCCGATGAATCCCACGGCAAACAGGAGAATGAAAATACCTCCGGCAATGAACAGAACAGGGAAATGAACGTCCCCCATCAATGGTCTCCTTCCGTGGATGCTCCTCTGGCCATGGCTTCAAACCGGCGGATCTGGTCTCTTTTTCCCGCGGCCATGACCGTGTCCCCGGCTTTGAGCACCTCATTGATATCCGGGCTCACGATCATGTCGTCCCCGTGCATCACGGCAATGATGGAAGCCCCGGTGTGGGTCCGGATCCGGGATTCGGCAATCTGTTTGTCCACAAACGGAGATTCCGGGGTGAGCTTGATCCATTCCATGACCAGCTGTTTCTGAAAGATCTGCATTTTATCGTCATCCACAGGCTGGTATGTGGCCCCTAAAAGCTGGGCCCCCATTTCCCGGGTTTCTTCGGATGTCAATGTCAGAAAATAATCCGCCTCATCTTCGTCGGAATCCTGAAAAAAATACAGGTCCCGTTTGCCGGAGTGATGGATAATGACCACGACTTTCTGTTGTTCCGCAGTCAGGAAAGAAATTTTTTTGCCCACACCGGGCAGATCTGCCATTTTAACTTCCACATGTCACCTCATAAATTTTTGGATTATAATCCTATATTTCATATAAATTTTTGGATTTAACTGCAGCGCAGCGGTGTTTGATTTTGTCCACATAGGCCTGGATATCGCATTTGCGTTCCAGGCCGGAGGCGGCCATGTACCGGATCTTGCCGAAGATGGCCCGTTCGGCCCAGCCCCGGTCGTGGATGCCGTACAGCCAGGCCACGCCGGTGTAGGAGTTGGGGTCTCTGCCGTCCAGAAAATACCGGTTGTTCAACGCCAGCGTGGTCTCAAACGCCTGTTTCGGGGAAGGGGACCATTCCAGGATTTTCTTGCCCCAGTACATGCGCATGTAATTGTGCATGAACCCGGTGCAGGTCATTTCCATCATGGCTGCGTTCCAGTAAGGATCATGGGTGACGGCATCCACCAGTTCCTGTTCTGAATACAGATGGTCTCTGGGATCGGTTTCATGGTCGGCCAGGGTGTTTTTGGCCCACCCGGGAATCACATCAAAAGAATCATAATCAGGCGTGTAGTACACAAAATTGAAGGCCAGCTCCCGCCGGATGATCAATTGTTCGATAAACGCATCCCGGGCATCTGACAGGGATGGATCTACGTCCATGACCCCTAAGGCCAGGTACAATGGGGAGATTTGCCCGAAATGCAGGTACGGGCTCATGTGGGAGATGTCATCGGTCTGGGGCTGGTTGCTGTGCCGGTCATAGTTTTTCAGACCATTGGCCAGAAATGTCTGAAACCGCTTTTCCGCATGAGAAGTGCCGCCAGGGAAAAACCGGGAGACCGGGGGAACGGTCCTGTCCAGGGACAGGGTGTCGCGCACGGCCTGGGGATCTGTGATGTCCAGGCTGTCAAACGACAGGTTCAGAGACGAATGTTTCAGATCTTTCAAAGGCAGCGGCATGAGAAAATCCGCCAGCACCTTGTGCAGCCGGGGCCGGATGGTTCGGGCCGCATATTCCTTTTTGGTGGTGGCCACAGCCACGGGCACCACCACATCGGTTTCCACCAGGATGACCGGGCAGCCGGCGTTTTTAGCCACCTGACCCCGCCACAGCCGCTGGTGCCGCAGATATCCGGCATCACACACGATCAGTGCCGCCTGTCCGCCTAAATCCAGGGCCACATCCGGCGGATGCCCTTTGAGCACCACCAGCTGGATGCCCCGATCCGCCAGTGCGGTGCGGGTTTCAGCCAGTCCTTCCAGCATAAAGGTATAATGCCGCAGGTTGGCGTCCGGATACGTGTCGGTCAGACCGAACCCCACCACCAGGGGCAGGCCCAGCCGGTTGGCCTGGTCTGCGGCAAATTCCAGGGCATGGTTGAACACGGCCCTCTGGGACTGCTGCATCCAGTAGAGCACATAATCCTTATTCGGGGCCGGTTTCTGGAACCGGTCGCGGTTGAGGTGGTGGATACGGGCCGGGTGAGTGGTCATTCGAATATTTTCTCGTCTGCTGCTAAAGATTCCTGAGCATCTTCTTCCATATCCCGGATCTTTCCGGCGGATTTGTCTTTCCAGTACGCCTTGTACCATTCATTGGCAATGATCATGGCCATGACCTCGTTGGTGCCGGTCCAGATGGATGCCAGGCGAAGATCCCGGAAAATCCGTTCCACAGGATAGATATTGGTGTACCCGATGCCGCCCATGACCTGCATGGCATTGTGCACGGCTTTCTGGCAGGATTCCGTGACAAATTTTTTGGATTCAGACACCAGGCGCCGGATCTGTTTGTCATGGATCCCTGCATCCACGGCCCGGGCCGTGGTGTAGATCATGGCCCGGGCTGCATCCAGAAGCGTTACGGCTTCGGCCACCTGGAACGACACCCCCTGGAACTGAGCTACAGGCCGGCCGAATGCCTTGCGTTTTGAGGTGTATCCCGTGGCGATGTCCACGGCCGGCACGGCGGCCCCGATGGTCATGGCGGCCGTGCCCAGGCGCTCGGGGATCATCATGGTGTTGAATACCTTGACCCCCTGGTTCAGGCCGCCCACCCGGTTTTCTTTGGGTACTTTCACATCCTTGAACACCATGCGGGCGGCCCCGCCGCCCCGGCATCCCATCAGGCAGTATAGATATTTGGTTTCCACCCCGTCGGTGCGGTCCACAATAAAACAGGAGATACCGTTGCGGGGTTCGGCATCCGGGTCGGTTTTCGCATACACCAGAAAAAAATCCGCCCCTTCACCGCCCACGATGAACCGTTTCTGGCCGTTGAGAACAAAATGGTCGCCTTTGTCCACGGCTGTGGTGGTGGTGCCGAAAAAATCAGACCCGCCCCGGGGCTCGGTCAGGCATTCCGCGGCAAAAATCTCGCCTTTGAGCAACGGTTTGACATATTTTTCCTTCTGGGCATCTGTGCCGTGCAGAACAATGGCATCGCACACCAGTTCCGCGCCCACCCCAAAGGTGCAGGCAAAAATATATCCCAGCACCCCGATTTCTTCCATGACCATGCAGGTGGACACCCAGTCCATGCCTCTTCCGCCCCATTTTTCCGGATACCGGCACCCCATCAGGTTCCGGCGGCCGGCTTCCTGTAGAAATTCTCTGGGGAACCGGATCTTGTCCGCATCCATATCCAGGATCATCTGCCGGGGGATGGTTTTGACAAAATCCCGGGCTTCCTGCTTCAGTTGTTTCTGCTTTTCATTTAAAAGATAATCAAACATGAATGCATTTCCTTGTTTTTTTTGGCTGATATATTGCACCACGAAGGACACGAAGAGCACGAAGGGTTAAAGGACGAATCGTTTGATACCGTGTTTGAGCTTTGTGACATTGAAATTGATCAAAAGTCCGGTTCTGATATCCGCCAATTTCATGTAAGTCAGCAATTGTGCATCATCAAATTCCTTTCTTCGTGCTCTTCGTGTCCTTCGTGATATTATTTTATATATTGCTGTATATGTTGTGCCTTCAGGAGTCAAGTATATGTCTTCTTTTTTCGAGTTTTAAAAAACCGGGATTTGACTTTTTGCTGGATTTGGGGCAATGTTTTTCCCGAAAGGAAAATCCATGCAAGAACCCATTGATCTGAACTGGAAGGAATTCGGCAGTGCATTGCTCAATGCCACGCCCAGCGGGGTGGCCGTATTTGACAATTCGCTCCAGGCCCTGATATCCAACCCGCCGGCCAGAAACTGTCTGGGGCTGTATCCCGGTGCTTTTTTGTCGGCCACCATTCCCTCCCTGACTGCATCGGCCCGGAAAGTCCTGTCAGATCAGATTGTTGAAACCGGCCTGATCGTGGAAAAAAACGACAGCCGGTATTCAGTGATGCTGGGGCCGGTTCACCATGGCAACGCAGCCATCGGCATCATTGCCATTTTTGAAGACATGACCGCGCTGACCAATATCACCAACCGCATGAAAGGGTTTCAGCAGCTGTCCATTGAGCTGGACACCATCATTGACAGCTCCAATGACGGGTTGTGGATCTGTGACGGCAACGGGGTGGTGGTGAGGGTCAATCCGGCATCGGAAAAAATGATCGGGCTGACAGCCGCAGAGGTTGTGGGCAAGCACATGACCGAGCTGGTGGAAAAAAAACTGGTGGACCGGTCCGTGACCCTGGAGGTGCTCAAAACCCGTAAAAAAGTATCATTGATTCAAAAAACCCGCATCGGTAGGGATCTGTTTCTGACCGGCACCCCGGTGTTTGACAAAAATGGAGACCTGTTCCGGGTGGTGGTCAATGAACGGGATATCACGGAAATCAACCGGCTCCAGGAACAGCTCCAGGAAAACGAGGCTTTGACCGAGCACTACCGGCGGGACATGCTGGAAAAACAGATTCAGGAAACAGAATCCCGGCAGATCATCGCCCGGAGCGACAATTACCGCAAAATTATTCAAAAAGCCATCAAACTGGGGGAGGTGGATTCCACGGTGCTGATTTTAGGGGAATCCGGTACCGGCAAAGGTGTGGTCGCGGATTTGATTCATCGGTCCTCTTCCCGGTCGGATTACCCCATGATCAAGATCAATTGCGGGGCCATTCCAGAGACCCTGGTGGAAAGCGAATTGTTCGGATATGAAAAAGGCGCGTTTACCGGCGCCGGTCACAAAGGCAAACCTGGAAAGCTTGAAGCCGCAGACAAGGGCATTGTTTTTCTGGACGAGATTGCCGAACTGCCCCTGGCGTCCCAGGTGAAATTGCTCAAATTCATTGAGGACGGGGTGATTTCCCGGGTGGGAAGTACCCGGGGCCGGGCTGTGGATGTGCGGATCATTGCGGCCACCAACCGGAATTTGAAACAGATGATCGAAAAAAAACAGTTCCGCAGTGATCTGTACTACCGGCTCAATGTGGTGCCCGTGACCATGCCGCCGCTGCGGGAACGCAAAGACTGTCTGGTGCCGTTGATCACCCATTATCTTGAAACCTTCAGCACCCGGTACCGGAAACCGGAAATCAGCATCTCCCGGCAGGCCATGGACGCATTGACCGCATATCCATATCCGGGCAATGTCAGGGAACTGATCAATATCTGCGAACGTCTGGTGGTCATGGCCCATAACAGCCGGGTCCGGTTCGAGGACCTGCCCGGCAGCATCCGGAAATCCATGACCGCTGAAGCACCGGACGACCCGGTCTGGCATCCGGACCATACGTTGTCACAAATGGTGGCGGACCTGGAAAAAAAAGTGCTGACCGCAGCCCTGGAAAAAGGAAAAACCCAGGCCAGTGCGGCAAAGCTGCTGGGCATCAACCAGTCCACCATTGCCCGGAAAATGCAAAAATATGGCCTGGACCGATCCGGTTGGGCGACCAAAAAGTAAAAGGGCCTTCGGATGGAAGGCCCTTCGGGTTTTCATGATTTTTGTCTTATGCCCCGGGTTGCGGGGCCGGGATCCCGTTTTCATCCCAGCCTCTTAACCGGTAGTAATCGTCAACCAGCTGAGTGAACGCTTCTTCGGTAATGCTGTTGCCGTCGGGCAGTTTTTCTGTAAAAAGCCGTTTGGGCAAAGAATCATCCGCCCGGGTCAGGCCTTCCTGTAAATTGAAACGGCGCGTCAGGTTGGTGACCCGGGAGGCCACTGCCGTTAAGTCTGCTTTGGACAGATCCATGCCTGTGGCCATTTGTATCAGGGCAGCCAGTTCCTCCCAGGGATAGAAATCCCGGTAGAACCGGCACAGGATCAGGGTGTCGAACAGGGTGCACCGGTCTTCGAAATCAATGAACATCTCAGCTTTGCCGTCAATCTGATCCGGGTCGATCATGCCGGCCAGTTCAGGCTTGTAAAACGTGCTGCGCAGGTGGCATGCGCCCCGGGGAGAGACTGCATAGGCAAGTCCCATGCCTTTCAGGGTCCGGGGGTCGTACCCGGCCGGCTCCATGCCTTTCACGTGAACTGCCAGATCGGCCATACCCATTTCCGGGGCCGCGTTTTTGATGCCGTCGGCCAGAAGCCCGCCGATGCCTTCCCGGCGGGCGATTTTTTCCAGCAGATCCGCCACGACGTCGGCATCCCCGTAGGTCAAGGATTCTTTGATCCTGCCCCGGGTAGATGCTTCAATGGCCAGGGCCGCCAGGTTGCCGGCCGTGATGGTGTCCATGCCGGTCCGGTCGCAGATGTCATTGAGCCAGGTGATCTCTTCAATGCTGTCGATCATGCACAGCCCGCCGAATGCATAAATGGTTTCATATTCCGGGCCTTCCAGTTTCAGTCCGGCATGGCGGCCTTCCTGCACTTCCACCAGTTTGCCGCACCCCATGAAACAGGTTTTGCAGGACCGGGGTTTTACTTTCAGTTTCTCGGCCATGGCGGCGGCATTGATTTTTTCGTAATGCTCACATTTGCCCTGGGACCAGTACCGGGCCGGAAACGCCCCGGCTTTGTTCAGGCCGTCCACCATCACCGGGGTGCCCTGGGTCCGGTAGGTGCGGGTGGCCGGGTGCTGGTTCAGGTTTTTGGCCATGGTTTTGGCATACTGCTTCATGCCATCAGGATCATGAAAGGTTTTTTGCTGGTTTCCATGAAACACCAGGGCCTTGATGTTTTTGGATCCCATGACCGCACCCATGCCGGTGCGGCCGGCAGACCGCCAGTAATCGTTTTCAATGACGGCAAACTTGATCTGGTTTTCACCGGCCGGTCCGATCACCAGGGCAGCGGCGTCCTTGACGCCGCACGCCTGCTTAACCGCATCTTCGGTTTCATAGGTATCCTTGCCCCACAGCGATTCAGCATCATGGAACACCACATCCGTGTCGCTGATTTCCAGCCACATGGGACCGGCTGCCGCCCCTTTTATCAGCACGGCATCATATCCGGCCCGGCTGATGGCCGTGGCGGCCCGGCCTCCGGAATAGCTTTCCGCATAAAATCCGGTCAAGGGAGATTTGGAAAAAATCCCGTACCGGCAGGAGCCGTAAATCAGGCTGTCGGTCAAGGGGCCGAGTCCTACAATCAAATGGTTGTCCGGAGACAACGGATCCACGCCCGGCGGATTGTACTGCAGCAGCAGATGGGTGGCCAGGCCTTTGCCGCCCAGGTATTGCGTTAAGGTATCATCGGAAAGGGACGTCACCCGGGTGGTTTGGTGGGTAACGTTAATGATGAGAATGCGGTTGAAAAAACCTTTCATGTCAGCTCCTTTGACCGGGTTATTGTTCCAGGGCTTTGAATCCGTCTTCCAGGATGGACAGGCCTTTGTCAAGTTCTTCATCTGTGATGACAAACGGCATCAGGGTGCGGATCACATTGCCGAAATTGCCGCAGGAAAGAATCACCAACCCCTTGTCGTAGCAGATCTGGGTCAGTTTTTTGGCGGCGTCCGTGGCCGGTTCTTTTGTGTCGCGGTCATTGACCAGTTCCAGGGCCAGCATGGGACCTTTGCCCCGGACTTCGCCGATGATCTCATGGCGGTCCGCCAGTTCGGCAAACCGTTTTTGCAGGATGTCACCCAGCTGCCGGGACCGTTCCAGCAGATTGTCTTCAAACAAAATCTCCAGAACGGCCAGGGCGGCCTGGCAGGACAGAGGATTGCCGCTGTAAGTGCCGCCCAGACCCCCGGGATGCGGGGCATCCATGAGTTCAGAGCGTCCCGTGACCGCACTCAAAGGCATGCCGCCGGCCAGGCTTTTGGCCTGGGTGACGATATCCGGTTCAATGCCCCAGTGTTCAGTGGC
Organism: Desulfotignum phosphitoxidans DSM 13687; assembly: GCF_000350545.1. Taxonomy (GTDB): domain Bacteria; phylum Desulfobacterota; class Desulfobacteria; order Desulfobacterales; family Desulfobacteraceae; genus Desulfotignum; species Desulfotignum phosphitoxidans. Next base: position 301,923 of record NZ_APJX01000004.1, on the reverse strand, counting down.
CAGGAATTTGCCGGTCCGGCCGGCACCGGACTGGACTTCGTCCATGATCAGCAGGATGCCGTATTTTTTAGCAATGGCCGCCAGTTTCGGGAAATATTCCGGCGGCGGGGTGACAAATCCGCCTTCCCCCTGGATGGGTTCGGCAATAATGGCGGCACAGGATTCCGGGTCCACATGGGTGATGAAAAATGATTCAATCATCTCTATACAGGCAATGTTGCAGGACGGATAAGTGCATCCCATGGGGCACCGGTAGCAGTAGGCATAGGGCAGGCGGTACACTTCCGGGGCAAACGGACCGAACCCGTATTTATAAGGTTTGATTTTGCTGGTCAAAGACATGGTCATCAGCGTCCGGCCGTGAAATCCGTTTTCAAACGCGATCACTGCCGGGCGTTTGGTGGCGTACCGGGCCACTTTTACGGCATTTTCCACGGCTTCGGCCCCGGAGTTGGCAAACATGGTTTTTTTGGCAAAATCTCCGGGAACCAGGTCATTGAGTTTTTTTGCCAGCTCAATATATGAATCATACATGCCCACGTGAAAACAGGTGTGGATGAACCGGTCCGCCTGATCCTTGATGGCTTTGACCACTTTGGGATGGGCATGGCCCACGTTGTTGACCCCGATGCCGCCGGCAAAGTCGATGAATGTTTTACCGTCCACATCGGTCATGGTCGCACCGCTGGCTTTTGCAATCACGGCCGTGGTGAGATTGGCCGGTCCCTGGGCCACATGTGCTTTCCGCAGTTCATTGAAATACTCGGTTTGGGTGGCAGTCATTTTCTTGATCTCCATAATAAATGGTTATAAGTTCTCCGAAAGGATTTTTGTAAAGGTCGGTTAAAATTGAATTGTCTATTGCCTTAAAAACTTAGCAAAACCTGTGCCAGAAACAAAACCGGACACATGGGCATATTGGATTGTTTTCAATGGATCTGCGGGGATTTTTTTAAAGGATGAATCCGGAAATTACCCCATAATTATGCATTTATGCATAATTATGGGGTTTGGCATATTTTAAAAATTTTCATTGCAACAAATTGTTTCTGTTTGCTAATCATCTGGCTGGGCCGGTGATGGATCAGACTGAAAATGCATATTTGCATATTTTAAGGGCTTTGGGGTGGCCCGGTCTGTGACAAATGAGTCAAATTATGGGAAATAAGGGAAATGGCACGCTAATTGCTATTCCGGGAGGGCAGCTGATCGTTTTTTTACCACGCAATTTATAATGATCGTTAACTTCAGGAGGTAATGTATGGCAACACATCGCGGTATCAACCGAACCACAGTGCTTTCGTTTGTATTATGCATCTTTATTCTGCTCGGGACCGTTTCCATGGTCCAGGCCAAGACATTCCGGTTCACCTGCCAGAATGTCAATGCCATGGAGCATCCCGGGTGGCAGGTGATTGCCCGGATGGCCGAGGATTTGAAACTGATGAGCCAGGGACAGATTCTCATTGATCAGGTGGGGCCGGGCGGCCTGGTGAAATCCCCCCAGACGTTTGAAGCCACCGGGTCCGGGGCCATTGACATGGCCATCACCTATGGGGCCTACCACGGCGGCATCGTGCCCGTGGCTGCCACCAGTTTTGCATTGCCCGGAGATCCCAGGGACATGTGGGAAACCCTGAATTTCTATTATGAAGAAGGGGGTCTGGATTTTCTGCGGACCCAGTATGCCAAACACGGGGTGTATTATGCCGGGGCCATGGTCTGGCCCGGTTACGGCATGTTCTCCAGAAAAAAAGTGGAAAGCCTGGAAGACATCAGAAATCTGAAAGTCCGGGCCGCCGGTACCATGGCCACCATGCTGCACCGCATGGGGGTTTCCACCACGTTTATCCCGTTTGCCGAGATTTATGTGGCCATGTCCCGGGGGGCCATTGATGCCACGGTCAGCGGGTCCCATGCGGA